>JANLUE010000468.1:0-12245 GCA_031363325.1 Gemmataceae bacterium | reverse complement strand
GGGCACGCCCGAAGAGAACGAACGCGAACTGCGCGACATGATGGAGAACGGCGGCTATTCGGCAGAGGAAGTACTTGCGGAACTGGATCGAGATTTTGGGCTTTGCCGATGACGGACGATGACCCGTACTATCGGATCAGTCTCAATGGGATCGCCCGAGCGAGCCTTCGAGAACTTCTCGTTCGAGCGGCCGCCGTCGGTCGGAGTACGGAACTCCGTGCGACCATTCGTAAGGCACTTCTGTGGTTGCAAGCGGACCCCGAGACCGTCGGTGAGCCGGTGATCGATTTGGATCACCTGAAAGTGACCTTGTTTACAGGCGTGGTGGATGGCTTGATCGTCCGGTACGCAATTCACTTTGAATCGCGTCAAGTGTTTATCAACCGCCGGTTCGATCTTTCGCGATGGCTGGGCTATTGACGCTTCGTCCAGGAGATGATGTTCGCGCGACAGTCCAGGCTTGCGGTGCCGAGCGCGAGCGTCGATGGTCGGGACGAGAGCTATTTCCGCGAGCCACGCGGCGAACGGTACGTTTGAAGAGGGCTTGGATCACAGTTCTGGCGTGGTAGAATTCAAATATCGCCATCGACGGAGAACCCAATGCGAGACGAGCAAGCCGCTCTCGACGCCCGCGATCGGGTCATCGCACAACTTCGGGCCGAAGGCCCGCAGCCGCTGAAGCCGATTCCGCCGGAACTCAAGGCCGAGATTATGGCGGGCATGGGCACGCCCGAGGAACTCGAGCGTGAATTCCGGGATATGTTGGCGAATGGCGGCTATTCCGTGGACGAAGTGCTCGCGGATTTGAGTCAAAAGCTTGGAATTCGCTCATGACCGAGGGAAGCCCATACTACCGCGTGAGCCTCAACGGCATCGCCCGTTCGAGTCTGGACGTTCTCAGTGTTCGTGCGGCAGCCGCGGGTCGGTCGGAGGAGTTTTTGGCATCGGTCCAGCGAACCCTTCGTTGGCTCCAAGCAGACCCGGAAACTCTCGGGGAACCATACATCGACTTTGAGTACTTGAAATTGACTGCTTACTCCGGAGTTGTGGACGGCCTGATCGTCCGTTACGGAATTCACTTCGAGTCGCGCCAAGTGTTCGTCAATCAGCCATTCGATTTGTCTCGATGGCTTGGGTATTGAATCAGGAGACGACAGTCATGCGAGACGAAAAGGCCGCTCTCGAAGCTCGCGACCGGGTCATCGCGCGACTTCGGGCTGAAGGCCCACAGCCGCTGAAGCCCCTCCCGCCGGAACTCAAGGCCGAGATTCTCGCAACCATGCCGCCCGTCGAAGTCATGGAACGTGAATTGCGCGACATGATGGAGAACGGCGGAATTCCAGCGCGGGAAGTGCTGGCGGATTTGGATCGAGAATTTGGTTCGCTGAAGACTTGAACTTGAATACGTTCGGGGATCGCTCGACGTGATTGAATTCGTCGCCAACTTTGCTTTGACCGCAATGGCCATCGTCTACTTGGTGATGCTACCGCTGGGACTTGCGTTTGGTGTAATGTATAACCTCACAATTCGATTTGCCGCTCGTAAGTTTCATTGTAGTTGCGGCCAGTATCTTGGGTCGAAGTCAGTTGGAGTTGCGAACAAGGATTGGAATCGGCACCGTTCCGTGTTTTTGGCACGTGCCAGTGCCAACGGTGCGAAATGGCGACTGCCCCAAGATGTCCACGCCATTTGCTTGAACTGCGGATGTCACTACCGATTCGAAGGGAGTCGATCGTTCTCGCCAGTCGAGGCGGAATGCGCCTTCCCGCCGCGACCGTCAATGCTCGCGATGCGAGCCACGGACGCGCTCGGCTTCGCAAAGCTTCCGCCGCGCGGCGAACGGGCCTCGGCTCCGCTAGAATGACATGGCTGGCCGTTCGCTTCCGCTTCGAGGTGCCGCTTTCGCGATGACTGGGTTGCCGATTCTGATTACGGGAGCCGCCCTCGTCGGCCTGCCGATCTTGCTCCACTTGATCATGCGGCAGGAGCCCAAACGGCTGCCGTTCCCGGCGTTTCGTTTTCTCAAGCAGCGCCGGCAGATCAATCAACGCAAGATTCGCCTCCGCCATCTGTTGCTTTTGCTTCTGCGAATGGCGCTCATCGCCCTGATTTGCCTGTCGCTGTTCCAGCCGACCCTCCTGAGCGATGGCTTGAGTCTGCGGGGCAATCGGCCCATCGCGGCCGTCCTGGTGATCGACACCAGTCCGAGCATGGGCTACGTCCTCGCCGATCGCGGGGGGCTCACCGGGAATCGACTCGCCCGGCTGAAGTTGCTCGACGAGTCGAGCGAAGGTGCGTGGACGTGCCTCGACGAGGGTCGAGGTTTGGCGATGGAAATTCTCGAAGATTTGCCGTCGGCCAGCCGAGTCGCGATCGTCGATACGGCCGACCGCCAACCCTTTTGGGCCAACTCCGTGGCCGAGGCCCGGCAACGGATCCGCGACCTCAAGAAGCCGCGTGCGAACAGTGCGTCGGTGACGCGAGCGCTCGAAACCGCTTACGACATGTTGGCGAAGGTCGATTCGGAAAATGAGCCCGGACAGGAGCCGTTCCCACGGTTGCTCGCGGTGTTTTCGGATCGGACGGTCAACTCGTGGGACGCCAGCCGCCTGCCGGAGCTGCAGTCGTTCCGCGACCGCGTGCCCGCGCCCAGCGTGTACCACGTCTACACGGATGTCGGCGTCGAGAAGCCGGTGAACACGGCCATCACTTCGGTGCAACTGCGCCCGCAGATCGTGCCCGCCAATCAACCCGTGTTGCTCGACATCACCGTGGAAGCGACGGCCGGGGCCGGCGAAAACATCCTGGTTTTCTCGGTGAACGGTGAAGAACAACGCTTCGCCGTGAGTCCCGGGCCGGATCGCCCGGTGACGAAACAATTCCGCAAGGACGGGCTGAAGCCGGGGCTGTATCAGGCGAAGGTCAGCCTGGTCACGCCCGACGGCTTGCCATTCGACAACGAACAGTTCGTGACCTTCCGCGTTCGCGAGCCGCGCAACCTGCTCGTGCTCGTCGACGCGCCCGCCAGTTCGCTTCTCACCGGTGCGCTCGGGGCACCGTACGCCCTCGCCGATCGGGCGTACTTGTGGAAGCTCTCACTCGAAGCGACCCGATGGTACGCGGTCGAAGTTCGACCCGTCCAGGATGTGCCCCGCATCGATCTGACGAAGTACGCCCAGGTCACGTTGTTCGAAGTGGCCGAGCCGACCAAGGAAGTTTGGGACGCGCTCGACGACTACGTTCGCAAGTCGGGCAAAGTGATCGTCGTGCCGGGCGGGCCGGAGATGAACGTCGAACGCTACCGTACCGACTCGGCCGCGAAGGTACTGCCACGCAAATTCTCGAAGTGGTACGACGTGCCGGTCGCGGACCCGGCGATCACCTGGCCGTGGCGAACTCTCAGCGAACTTCGGCCGATGTTGAAGAAATTCCGCGATTACCAGGGGGAGACGGACTTCTTCGAAAAGGAACCCCCCATCACGCGGGGGTTCTGGAAAGTCGACGATGGTTCGCCGGACCGAGTCGTGGTGCCGTACAACGACGCGGCCGACCCGACGCAACGCTCGCCGGCCGTACTCGCCCTACGCACGGGCGGCGAACGCGATGCCGTGTTGCAGTTCACGGTCCCGCTTGGAGCCGGCGGTTCCAAGTATCACAACTACGGCGGGGCCGGCTGGTTCTACCTGGTGCTCGTGAACGAAGCGGTTCGCTCGCTGACGGGCGATGCGGAAGACGCGACGTTCAACTATGTGAATGGCGAATTCGTGCCGGCCCACTGGCCGGCCGGCGATGCGAAGTTGGCGTACTACCTGAGCGGGCCCGATGTGTCGCCGAACGACGCGGTGTTGAAGCGAACGGGCGATGCGGCCACGGTCTACCTGAAAGCGGACAAGACGGTTTCGGCGGGCAACTTCGGCGTGACGGCCGAGGATGGCTCCTGGCGCGACGCGTTCAGTTTGAATGCCCCGGCCGCCGAGAGCAATTTGACGCGCATCGAAGCCAAGGACATTGAAGAGTTGTTTGGTGCCGGAACCGTGTATCCGGCCGACAAGAAACTCACACTCGCCGACATGCTCAGCGGCCGCTTCACGCAACCGATTGAACTGTTTCCGTTCCTGATGATTCTGTTGTTAGTCGTACTGGCCGTGGAGAACCTGTTGGCGAACAAGTTCTATCGCAAGCGGCCAAGAGCGGATTGATTGACGTAGCGATCCCGGCGCGGCCGGAGTTGTCGCACTCGATTCGACAACCGCGACACGGTCTCTCAATCCTTCAGCTTACCGATCGACGGGCAACACTTCGCCGAAGAACCGCAGCCAGTTGCCGTGCATGAAACCTGCGATGTCCGCGGCCGAGTAGCCGCGTTTCTGCAACATCTCGGGCAATTTTTGCAGGTCGGCGATCGTGTTCAGGTCGGCGGGGGTTTGTTCGAAGCCGTAGCCGCCGTCCAGGTCGCTGCCGATCCCGACGTGTCGCGCCGAGCCGGCGAGCTGGCAGATGTGGTCGATGTTGTCGATCGCTCGTTCGAGCGTGACGGTCGGCTTGGTTACCCCGCGGACCCAGCCGGGTTGGAGCATGATCGCGTCGAACGCCATGCCCATCACGCCGTCGCGTGCAATCAGGAATTTGATCTGCTCATCGGAGAACTGCCGTTGCCAGTCGCAGAACTTGCGGGCGTTCTGATGGCTGGCGAGCACGCGGCCCGAGAAGTAATCGCCCACTTGCCGGAACGCCCGATCGGACAGGTGCGTCAGATCGAGGGCGATGCCGAGCTTTTCGATGTTCTTGAGAAGAGGGATCCCCTCGGCCGCGAGGCCGACCTCACTTCGCGTACCACCGCCGTATCGATTCGGGCCGTAGTGCGTGATGCCAATCGCCCGCAAACCATGTTGATACCATTCATGAATGTTGTCCGGATCGAGGACCGGGTCGCCGCACTCCATGCTGAGAATAAACCCCAGGGGGGTCGTCGACGGGGCACGTGAATACGCATCGACATGTTTGGATAGGTCGCCCTTCGTGCGAATCATTCGCATCTGGCCGGCCTTTTCCTGCGCCCGGTAGTACGCGAGGTGCGCGTGGGCGATGGCGTAACACGCCTCGGGCGTCGTGTAGCCGAACGAATGGTTGATCGCCTGCTCGATGCGCCCCAGGACCGTGGCGACGCAAACGCCGACCTCCGCCTTCCGAAGCTCCGGCAGCGAGACCGTGGCCGTCTGCCGGCCCAGGTCGGTCATGTTGTGCAACGTCTCCTGGACCCGGATGTCGTGAACGTCCATCCGCAGATCGCGGTTCCAGTCCACGCCGTTCAGGCCGAGATCGAGGTGGGCATCGAACAGGAGCATCGCGAAACTCCGAGGCGGCGAACATTCAGGGTTGCCCGACGGCTCCCTACGTCAGTTCGAGCGTACATGCCGCGTAGCCGATGGCCAGCCGGCGGCGAGCGACTGCGTTCCTAACAACGGATACGCACCGTCGCTGGCAACCACTCGCGTCCGATCGGACTGGCCAAACCAGTCGAGGTGGCAGCCGAACGTCTATGTTGCCGTCGAACTCGAATGTGGAATAGTACTCCGGTTGATCGTCGACTCGCGCCGAACCGAGTGGCAAGGCAACGATATTTCTCAAGATTTCTATTTGACTTTCCCATTTCGTAGTGGAAGCTCCACTTTAGAACTGTTCGTTCGTTCACATTCAAGCCGCCCCGCTTTCCCGGTGACCGCCATGTCCAACAACCGTCGATCCCTGCTCACCATCGCCGCCGAACTCCGGGCGGTCGGCTATTCCTGGGAATCCATCGGCAAGCGCGTGCAACGCCAGGCCAAGACCTGTTCCACCTGGCCCAATCGCTTCCAGGACGAATGGGAGCCGATCTATCGCGCCGCCCAACTGCGCCGATTCGACGAAACCAACAACGAAGCGCACGGTGCCCTTCGCGGCTTGTTGCATGCCGACGACGATCGCACCCGCCTGAAGTCCGTCGAAATATGGCTGCGCTGTGGGGCTTCCGCACTCGGCAAGTTCCAGGCGGTGACGCCGAAAGTCGAGCGAATCGCCGAAACGCTGGCGAAGCCCGCCATCGTCCAGGAATTTGAACAGTTGCTGACCGGCATCAACCACATCGCCGAGTCGAACGGCAACCCACCCGCGACGAACTTCGACGAGCTGAACGCCACGATCCTCCGCGAATTCTCGGACGTGTTCGAACCGCGACCGGAGCCGAAGCCCGTCTATCTCGATTGCGAAGGCAACACGTTGCCCCCACCGCCCGCTTCCCATCCGGACCCCATCCGGATCGAGCGCAACAACGTCATCGGGCTCGGGGTTCTCTTGCTGGCCGGCGCACTCACGCTGGCCCTGGCCGGTCGATCGAACCTGGCGTTCCAGCCCGAATCCAAAAAACTTTCGCCAGCGTGTGCGCTCTTGATTCGTGGCGGCGATGAGGGGGGTAGAGCCCCGAAACAATGGTCGGGGCCATGTGAAACAAACAACCCCCGACCGGGAGCCACCATGTCCGCGACCACCCTGATTCGAAGCCTCTTCGCCGCCAAACCCAGCACGAACCGCAAGCCGAGAGTCGAACGTCAACTGTCGATCGATTCGCTGGAGGCTCGCGAAGTGCCGGCCTACCTTTCGGGCGGCACGCTGTACATCGATGGGACGAGTGGGGCCGACACCGTGACGGTCACCTATTCGGCCGGGTCCGGCTGGTTGGGCACGGTTCCCAAATACACCGTCAAGCAGAACGGCACCTCGCAAACCTTCTCCCCGTTCGCGATCACGGCCGGCAAGGTTCGATTCACCGGCTCGGGCGGCAACGATTCGTTCACGAACAACAGCGATCTGGCCGCCTTCGCCGATGGCGGAATCGGCAACGATACCCTCGTCGGCGGCTGGGGCAACGACACGCTCAAGGGCAACGACGGCAGCGATTCGCTGTACGGAGCCGATGGAAACGACACCATTTACGGCGAGAAGGAAATCTTCGCCTTCGGGTCGGCCGGCAACGACTTCCTCGATGGCGGGGTTGGAAACGACACGCTCTCCGGCAATGCCGGGAACGACAGCCTGGTCGGGGGCGCCGGTTCCAACTCGCTCGATGGCGGGGACGGCTACGACACGGTGATCGCATCCGGCGACATGAACTTCCGGCTGACCAACTACCAGCTCAACGGGCCGGGCGTCGATCAACTGACCGACATCGATGCCGCGACGCTGACGGGCGGCGCCGGCGCGAATCGAATCGACGCCCAGGGCTTCCTCGGCAACGTGGCGATGTACGGCCTCGCCGGCAACGACACCCTGATCGGCGGCTGGGGCAATGATTCGCTTTACGGCGGAAACAACAACGACTGGCTCGAAGCCGGCTCGGACTGGGAACTCGCCGACGGCGGATCGGGCACCGATTTCAACGCCCATCTCTGGGCCATCTCCGGAACGGCCGGCACGGACATCGTTCAGCAAAAGGCCGGAACCTGCGTGTTCCTCTCGGCCCTCACCGGGGCGGCCAACCAGGGCGTCGATCTGCAGAGCCGCATCATTTACCTGGGCGACTTCAATTATCGCGTCTCGCTCTACGACACGAACGCCGGCTGGGTGGATGTCGAAGTGCCCTTCAACGGCATGATGGTTCGCGGCCCAAAGGGGACGGACGACCCGGCCTCGAATCAAACGGACCCGGTCACTTCCGTCGATGAATTCTGGACGATCGTCTATCAGCGAGCCTATTTGCAACACTTTGAAGGAATCAACATTCTCGATGGCAACGCGGTGGAGGCATTCCGCGGCGAGTCCACGAACACCCGAGCCCTCGCGGCCGTCACCGGCTCGGCGACCGACGAATTCCACCTCGACTCGAACGCCTACGCCTGGCTCGGGTCCGACTACCTCAATTCGATCGGCACGGCTCTGGCGATCGCGAAGAGTTCCGGTTCGGTGATGAACGTCGCCTTCGAGAAGCACGCCTACTCGGTCATGAACGTCTACCAAAACGGTTACGGCGAATGGCGCGTGACGATCTACAACCCCTGGGGTACCGACATCACTCACAACGGCATGGCGTTCGACACCATCGACTCGGACAACGGCATCATCGAAGTGAGCCTCGCCGACCTGACCCTGGTCGACGCCCAGATTGGCTACACGTACTGACTTCCAACTCTGGCGAAGTGAGCCGGCGGCATCAGCCGCCGGTGAACTTGCCAGAGCCGATTCCAGCGCACGCGAAACGGCCTTCCGACAGGAGTTCGGCGATGACAAGAATCAACGTGGATGCGAGATGCGCGGCTTGGCCGGCCAAGATGGGCGAATTCTTCGTTGGCGGAGGTTGCTCGCGCGCCTCCGCCAACGTGAGGCCCTTCGCGACCTGGAGCTTGAAGAGCATTCGACGACCAGCGACAATCTCATCGTATGGCGACTCCGACCAATCCAATCGAACTGATCGCGCCGGCCGATCCCTTGATTTCCGGTTGGGAAAGGGTGGCACGGGAAGTGGAAAAAGTTCGACGGCGGCTGTTGCGGGCGAGCGAAGCCCTCGAAGGTGCCGGCATCGCGTATGCCGTGATTGGGGACAATGCGGTCGCCGAATGGGTCGGTCGGATCGACCCGGCAGCCGTGCGCAACACCCAAGATGTCGACATCCTAATTTGTCGTTCCGACTTGGAGTCCGTCAAGGCCGCCCTGTCCGCGGCCGGGTTCATTTATCGTCACTCGGCCGGGATCGACAAGTTCCTCGATGGCGTCGGTGCCAAGGCCCGCGATGCGGTCCACATCATCTTCGCGAACGAAAAGGTCCGCGCGGAATACACCGAGCCGACTCCGGACGTGGCGGAATCCGAATCGGGAGTCAGCTTCCGCACCCTTTCGCTGCCGGCGCTTATTCGGATGAAATTGACTTCGTACCGCAAAAAGGATCAAACGCACATTTTGGACATGATCGATGTCGGCTTGATCGACGCTTCCTGGCTCGATCGCGTGCCGCCGGAATTGAAGGACCGACTTCGCGAACTCATCGAGAACCCCGACGGTTGAAGTCACGAACGGGCGATCAAGCCTCGTATCAGAACATCATCCCCAATCTGCTCGACCGTCGATTCCTGGAGCCGAAGCGCCTCGGCCACCGTGCCGAACCCTCGACCGGCGACGGGGCTCGGCGCGCTTGCGCCGCCGAACAGTTGCGGCGCGACGAACGCATGAACTTCGTCGATCTCACCCGCATCCAAGAAGCTACCGATCAGACCGCCTCCCCCTTCGACGAGCACGTTGGTCATGCCACGGCGACCCAATTCGTCCAGGGCCAGCCCAACGTCGAGGCCTTCTGTGGTTGCCGGCAGGGCGATCACTTCGGCCCCGCCGAGTTGCCAGCCGATCAATCGGTCCGCGTTCGCCGTGAAAACCAGGACGGGCGCATCGCCGATCGTCGCCAGCAACTTGGAAGAATCGGGCAAGTTGCCGGTCGCCGAGATCACGACCCGGGCGGGCGTTCGTGGGCCGGGCGGGCGGGCCGTCAGAAGTGGATCGTCGGCGATCAGCGTGCCGCGACCGACGAGGATCGCATCCATGCGGCCCCGGAGCTTGTGGACGTGGGCCCGCGGCGTCTCGCCGGTGATCCACTTCGACTGCCCGGTGCGAGTGGCGATCTTGCCGTCGAGCGTCATCGCCCATTTCGCGTGAACCCAGGGCCGACCGGCGCGCAAGCGCTTGAGGTACGGCGCGTTCAACTGGCGAGCCGAACGCTCCCAAGCTTCGCCAAGGCCGACCTCGACGGTGATGCCCGCTTCCCGCAGCCGGGAAGCCCCCTGCCCCCCGACCTGGGGGAACGGGTCGAGCATGGCCGCGACGACCCGGCGCACGCCCGCCCGAATCACGGCCTCCGTGCAGGGCGGAGTTTTGCCGAAGTGACAACACGGCTCCAACGTGACGTACAACGTCGCCCCACGAGCAAGTTCGCCCGCTTGATTCAGTGCATTGACCTCGGCGTGAGCTTGCCCGAACCGTTCGTGCCAGCCCTCGCCGACGATCGCGCCGTCCCGGACCAGCACGGCCCCGACGAGCGGATTGGGCTCGACGTAGCCGCGACCGCGTTCGGCAAGCTGGATGGCCCGGGCCATGGAGTTGTTGTCGGACATGATCGGGGTTATACGCCAGGATCGAGCCAAACTGTAATTCGACTTGCGAATCGCGCCAACGCAAAACCAATTAATTCAGCTCGCCCTCGGCAACTCCAAGCGGAAGCACGCCCCGATCTCGTCGGTCCCGGCCGCGACGCCGAGTTTGCCGCCGAGCAGGTAGGCCCAACGGGTCGCAAGCGCGAGGCCCAGTCCGACGCCGCCGGCTTTCACGTCCGCTTCGTGGCCGCGGCGGAAGGGGCGGAAAATCGAACAACGCTCGCGCTTCGTGACACCGGGGCCGCGATCTTCGACTTCGATCGCGAGTCGGCCGGGTTCGGCGACCGCGCGCAGCACGATCTTCGGGTCGGCCGCGTCGCGCGAATATTTCTGGGCGTTGTCGATCAGGTTGCCGACGATCTGTTCAACCAACCCGGGGTCAGTGGTGATCGTCGCGTCGAACGGCAACTTCGATTCGACGACGAGTTCCTTGCCGGCGGCCAAACAGCGTTCTTGCCAGTTGCGGTGCAGTTGATCCAGAAGCTCCGACACCGGGACCGTTTGTCTAACGATGCTCGGCCGGGACTTCTCGAGTCGAGCGAAGTCGAGCACGTTGCCGATCAACCGATGCAGTCGATCGGCTTCGGCGTTGAGAGTCACCAAGTACTCGGCCTTCTGCGTCTCGTCCGTGATCATTCCGCTCGAGAGCAGATCGAGATAGAGTCGCAGCGATGTGAGCGGCGTTCGCAGTTCGTGCGTGACAGCCGACACGAAGCGAATACGGCGTTCGGAGAGGTCGAGCAACGTCCAGCCGCCGAGGCCGACACCGGCCAAGGCAACCAGGACCGCGATCCAGGCGATCGCGAGGCCGATCCGCAACGCGGTCCAGCCGACCGGGGGCAACGAATCGGGATCGACCGGTTCCGGCTGGTTCGGCAAGTTTTCGACATTGGGGGCGAACTCGACGGGGAGGGCCGTCATGGTGCGATCGGGCCGGGCCGGCTCGCCGGGGGGCAGCGGAATGAACTTCGCGTCCGGGAACAGGTCGGCCACTTCGTCTTGCAACAGCCCCTGGAGCTTCGGCCAATCGATCACGATCCCCTGATACACCGGCTTGCCGCCGACGCGGGCACCGCGGACCATCAACAACTGTTCGGGCTTCTCGGCGCTCGGAACCCAGATCGGCCGCATCGCGCCGAGTTGCACTTCGACGGTCTGATAGGCGAGCGCCGTCTTCGATGGAAACGCGCCGCCAAGTCCAAGTGGCATGTTGGCGCGATTGTCGTCGAAGATGTAGGCGTACATTCCATCGCGGCGGGCCCGGTTCAAGTTCACGCCGCGGGTGGCGAAATCGAGTTGACCCCCCTGACTGGGATTGACTTGCTGTTGGCCCACGTCCTTGCCGGCGCGATCGTAGTTGGACATCGGGTTCGAGCGGCCGTTGAACGTGTTCATCTTGGCGGAGTTGACGATGTCGTTCAATTCCGTCCAGCGCTTGAGGTCTTCCGGTGTCTCCACCGGATTGACGCCCCAATTGCAAAGCTCGCCCATCATCGAACTGGCCGGATAGCGTGCGCTCAATGCCTTCAATACTTCAGCGCGTTCCGGCGTAACATTGTTCAAGGCCAATTCAATTGGCTGAGCCCGAAGAATCTTCTGCAATTCACCGGCGACGACCTGGGGGGAAGTCCAACCATTGGCCTGGTCGATTTGAAAATGCAACTTCATCCAATCGGGGACTTCAGCGGTGAGGAGTGGCGACGGCAGATAGACCTGACCGGGGGCACACGCGTCTCCCTTCTCCGTGACGGCCGGGAACGGCGTGTGCAACGCGACGTACTGGGGGTAGGGCCGAGAATCTTCGCGGGCGAGTGCCGGAGCCAGACGCGAATCGAGCCGCAACAGGGCGAGTCGAAACAGGTCGGCCAGTTCGCGGTGTTCCTGGTACAGTTGCTGGGCGCGTTCGGCGTTGACGGCCGAGAGGCGTTGTTCGTCCTCGACGCGCAGCGCGGCCCGCGTCGCCCAGCCAAGCCCGCCCAGCACGAGGCCGGAGATGGCCAGGAACGCCAGAAAGCCACGAAGTTTGCCGCCCAACAACATGTGATCGTTTCGTTAGCCGCGACGCGCTAGCGGAGCGC
>JANLUE010000977.1:0-5183 GCA_031363325.1 Gemmataceae bacterium | reverse complement strand
CTCGCCACCGGCGGCTGGGACGGGGAAATCAAAGTCTGGGACGTTGCGAACGGCCGGGTCGTACGAACCTACGCGGGCAAGGGCATCATCAACTGGGTCACGTTCAGCCCAGATGGCAAACGCGTCGCGGCCTCGAGTTGGAACAAGACGGCGATGGTCTGGGACACGGACAGCGGGCAACTCTTGCACACCTTGCGCGGGCACGAGCATCGCCTGGTGTGTGCCGAGTTCAGCCCCGATGGCAAACAGATCGCGACCGCGAGCCAGGACAACACCGCTCGCATTTGGGACGCCGAGACCGGCAAGCCACTCGCCGTACTGCATGGCCACATCGGCTACGTCATGTGTGTCGCCTATAGCCCGGACGGCAAGTGGCTCGCCACTTCGGGCGGACATCGGGCGAAGGGCGACATCCGCGTCTGGAGTACGGCCCAGTGGAAGTGACCGAGCTTCACTTGGCCGCGTCGAAGAACTTGAACACGTCCTCGGCCGCTTCGCGGACGATCATCATATGTTCGATGTCGGGGTACTCTTTGAAGGTGACCGGGGCCTTGCCATCGAGCGCTTTGTGCAGCGCCTTCGCGCCCATCAGTGCGAAGTCCTTCGTCCCGCAGCCCACGAAGAACGGCAGCTCCTTCAACAGGTCCGCCTTGGCGACCTGACCCCCGCCGCCCAGGGCCGCGACGGCGCGATAGCGATCGGGGTTGCGCAACGCGAGTTGCACGGCGTGCCCCGCCCCCATCGAATGGCCGACGACGTACACCCGCTTCGGGTCGATCGGGTAGCGCTCGGCGAGTCGGTCCAGGACGGCCGGCACATCGGGCGCGGGGCCGGCACCGAGCAAACCATTCACCCGCGTCGCCAACACGAGCCAGCCGCGTTCGGACGCCATCCGAGGAAACACGCCGTTGCCGTAACCATCGAAGAACAGGTTCTCGCTACCGCCCATGCCGTGCAGGCAAACGAGCGTCGGGACCGGCTTCGTTTTGTCGAGCTTGGCGGGCACGCGGACGCGAATCGAACACGGTGCCTTGGCTGTCGGGATGGCGAGCCAAAACTCGGCGGGCCGTTTCACCGTGTAGTAAAGCTCCCCCTTCGTTCGAATCAGTGCTTCCGCCCCGCCGACGAACCGCGAGATCGGGTAGTCGGTCTCGGGGGCCGACTTGTTGGCCAACTCGGTGACCTGTTTCGCCAGTTGCACGAGCGTGGCTTCTTCGATCGTCTTGGCCGGGCTCGGCACCGTGTCGGCCGCCGCCTTGATCGCCTTCAAGCGATCGCTGAGCTTGCTCACCCGCGACAGGCCGGCCGACTTGGTGGCGAGTACTTTGCCCTCGAGCACGAACTCGGCCGTCACGCGGGTGTCGTCCGATTTCTCCGGGTCGGCCAGCTTGCAGGGAACTTTCAGAACGCGCGGCAACGCTTCGACCGGCGTGACGACTTCCTTTTCCATTCCGACCCGCGTGCGAACGGTCAGCCCCCTCGGGGCCTCGACGCCGGATTTGTAGTACGGCCGAACCGTTACGGTGACGACCGGCTCGGTCGAATCGACGAGTCGGGTGTCGAGGTCGATCCACTGGGCGTCGGCCCACCGCTGGGCTTCGCTCGGTGGCGTGGCCGCCAGCGCGTACCGGGCGGCATCGAGGCCCTTGCCCACACCGATGAGATCGAGGCGGAAGAAGCTCTGAACGGCATCGTTGATGAGCGGCGAGGCCTGTTTCTTGGCCTCGGCCGTGGTACCAGCTGCGTCCCAGGCCAGTTCGAGTTCATGAAGCCGTCGGCCGACTTCATAGCGCTCGGCATCGCAAAACGCCGGGCCAGCGACCAGGCACAGACACAGGACGACTCGACAACGCATAATCGTTCCCCGATGGATTGACAGATCGACCGCGCGCAATTATCCCTCTTGCTGTGGGCCGAAGCTCCGGCCCGTTTCGCGATCGCGAAGGGAGTCCCCATGTCTCGCAACTTGTTTGTACTCGCCATCGGTCTGTTCGTCGTGGCCGATGCGTCCGCGAATTGCCGTCGGCGCTCGGCCCCGCCGCCAATGCCGGTCTACTACATGCCGGCCTATCCACTCTCGTCGGCCGTCTGGGGCGCGCCGGCACCGACCTATGTGGCCCCGCCGCCCTTCGTGCCGAAGCCCGTCGTCCGCGAAGATGAATCGCCCGCTCCAAAGGCCCCGGCTAAAAGCGCCGAGAAACCCAAGGACGAGCCGACGATTCCCAAGACCAAGCTGCCGCTACCGGGCGAAACCCCGAAGAAAATCCTCCCCCCGCCAAGCGAGCCGAACACCGATAAGTCGCCCAAAACCAAGGAACCCGCCCCTCTCGCGAAAGCCGTCGAGCAATTCCTGGTGCCGGCCGACCGACCGCGGGCCGAACCCCCGGCCGAAGTGAAAGTCGGCTTCTTCAACCATTCGAGCCGCGACCTGGTCCTGGTTGTCCACGGCGAGGAAGTCCGCCTGCCGAGCGCGCAATTCGTGACCCTGCGTTTGCCGCGCAATTTCCAGTGGTCCGAGAAGGGTGCGAAGTCGGCCGATGTCACGGTCCCGACCGACGCGGACGGCGTGGAGATCGTGTTCCGGAAGTAGTTATGAATCGTAATCGGTCGCAATGGGCACCAGCGGCCCGCTTGATTCGCTTCAACTGCCTTCTTCGCTCTCCGCGGCGATCTTCTGGTAGATGCCGATCGCTTTCAGGAAGGTGTCCTTCGCTTCCTTCCGCTCGGCGGGGGCGATCTTGTTCTCGCACATCCGCCACAGTTGCTCGATGACGCCGATGCACCACTGGGCGCTCGCGCGCGAGCCGCGGATCGGCTTGCCGGCCACGAGCACGGTCACCGGGTTCGTGTGCAAGGTCGGCGTGTGGCGAATGGCGACCCAGCCGCTTCGCGACATAGGTACCGAGAACTCGACATCGTGTGGCCGATCGTCGGCCGGCACATCTTTCGATGCGACCGCCTCGCCGTTCACGATCAGCTCGAGCTTGCGGGTCGCGCCACGCGGTTCCGCGCCGCCGATGGCGGTCCCGAGCGGCAGCTCCCGGGCGAACGCGACCTTCGCCTTCACGGTGACCGGGCCGCCCGCGTCGAGCTTGACCGCGCCGCCGGTCGGCTGGTCGTTCACCGTGAACTCGAGGGCGTGGCTATAGCCATCCGAAATGTACGAGCGGCCCTTGGCCAGGCCCTCGCACCATTTCGCGTAGTCGATCTTGTCGACCTTGCCGAGTTGCACGTAGACGCGTCCCTGGCCGACGCGGCCGCCGGTGATGCACGGGAAGTCGGTTTCGCCACTCGCCTTGAGGGGAAAGCCGCAATTCATGATGTGGTACCAACAGTTCCATTCGGGGATACGGGCCGTGTCCATGGCGCTGATGAAATCGCAAACGCCCATCGCCGATGTCACACAGATTTCCTGGGCCCCGATGCCGCCCATCTCCGGGATCGCGCGGTTCGGCAATTCCCCCGCGGCCTTGGCGTGACTGCGCGTGAGTTCATCGAGCGAGATCATGCCATCGCCGTCGAGATCGGTTTTCTCGAAGGAATGAGGGAGCATCTCGACGACCTGTTCGTCTTTCGAGAGCTTGCCATCCTTGTTCGCATCGAGCCCCTTCAACAATCGCTGCGCGGCCAACTTCGGATCGACGTTCAGTCCGTTCGCCGAATGCGCGTAGCCCGTGAACCCGCCCTGGAGCTTGGTCCACTTCATGACCGGCGTCGTCCAGGTCGGCCAGCCCTTGGTCTTCGTGCCCTCGGAACCCGGATACGTTTGGTCGCGAAGGTTCAACAGGCACACGTGCCCCAGGGCCTGCGAGCCGAAGCCGCTCACTTCGACGTCGTACTTCAGGAGCGTGAACGGCTCACTCAGCTTGTGCGGGGCGGGTTCGAAGAAGTTGCGCTGGAATTCGTAGCAAGGCCCCCACGTGAGACAACAGCCGACGTTCAGGCCCTCGCCCTTCACGTGCAGGAACATGTCCTCGGGGAACACCCCTTCCGTCGGGCTCGTGTAGTGCGCGCAGCCCGCACCGTGAATGTGATGGTCGCCGCTATACCAACCGAACTTCGCCGGGTCGATCCAGCGTTCGAGGCGCACGCTCAGCGTCATGTCCTTGGCCGAGGGAACTTCCACTTTCTTGCGAATGAGCCGATACTCGGGCCCACGCCCGTAATCCAGGTCGAATTGACCGGGCGGCAATGAAATGATTCCGCCGTCGGCCCGGTAGATTTGCCGTTGAAAGAAGAAGTCCGGCGCGACCCGCTTGGCCTGCGCCGGGAACACGTGGCCCGCCGAATCGGTGAACGTGAAGCGACCCACGGATGGCTTGCCGTTCTCGTCGGCGACTTCGACCTTCACGGCGACGGCGGGCTTGACCTCGAACAGGATCGGCGCTTCACCACGGAAGCCGAGGTCCTGCGTGCCCTGACCGACATCGAAGCCGATCGTCGCTTCGCGCTTGCCGGCCTCCGCCGAATAGATCAACAGAATCGCATATTCGACTTTGAGCCCACTCAGGGGGGCGGTCATCGGCGGGGCGGTCACGAGTGACAGGTCCAGGAATCGGCCGCGGAAGTCCTGCTTCGCCCGCTTCGGATCGTTACTGTAGACCGCCCCTCCTTGCGCGCTCGTCACGCGGAGCGTCTGCTTCACGCCGGCCTCGTTCACGATCTTGACGAGCGTCGGCACGTAGCCGGTCTGTTGCAGGCTCGTCGAGCCCGGGCCGACCGCGACCTTCACACGCGCCTCGGGATTCAAAGTCACCTGCAGCAACACGCGCGAGTCGAGCAATTGCTGAATCTTCTTAGCGTCGCGGTCGGCGCTCGCAGCCGTCAGTTGCTTGGCGACATCGGCCGGGAGCGGCGTGCCGAGAAACTCGAGCGTCTTGATCAGGCGTTCGGCGTTCTGACCGAGGGGTTGGCCGTCCACGTCGCCGACGGTCGGCAAGTCGGCGGCAGCGAGTGGCGCGAGGATCAGGAGTGAACAAGCCAGGGAGAGACGGCTCATGAAGGGACTCCGTGGGGGGTGGTGCCAGAATACGCGCCGGTACCGTGACAGCGACCCACAAACCAACAAATTGTTCGTCCGGCCCGGCGGAGCCCGAAGCGCAGCGAGGCCGCCGGGTCGGACGAACAATTTGCCAAGTTGGCGAACCGCCAGGCGATCTCACTGTCGTCGGCCGTCCCGGCGG
>JANLUE010000975.1:0-5242 GCA_031363325.1 Gemmataceae bacterium | reverse complement strand
CCCGAAGTCGAATCCGAAAACCCCCCAGGACGTGCTCGCCACGGTTTACCGACATCTGGGGGTCGACACGCGAGCCGAGTACTCGAACAACGGCCGCCCGATCCCCGTACTGCCAACCGGTGCCGACGTTCAGTTTCGCTTTCGACGAAGGGTCGGCATGGGCAGCCTCGGGAAGCCGCGTTACCTGGCGCTCGCCGATTGGGCCGGCGGCTGGCTGGCCCGCGAAGCCAAAACGCTCACGCCCGCCGCGACGGCCTGGCTCGCCGGCGACGCGCGACGGCCACCGATCGCCGAGTCGTTGGCCCGAGCGGTGCGTTGCCCCGACCCCTACTTCCGGGTGAACGGCGACTGGATCATTCGCCGGCTCGGCCCGCGCTGCTCGCGCATCGAACTGGCCCTCCTGACCGCATCCAAAGATTTTGATATGTTGCTGCGTTCGATGGGTGCGGAGGCCGCGAACGTCCACCTCGGCTCGCCCGCGAGTCAATCGATCCTCGCCGACCTCGAACGTCGGCCATCGGGCTGGCTGGACGACGCCGCTCGAGCGATGGGCCAGGCGACGAAAGACGACTGGGCCGAGTGGCGAGCGGGCTATCGAAACTCAGGTTGATAATGCCATCACGGGAACGAAAAGGCGAGCCGGTCGGGCGTAAGCCCACCGGGTGAACTCCCCAATGAGCTTGCCTTCCGGGTGTCAAAAGAAGCAACATTGTCCATTGGGGGTTCACCCGGTGGGCTTACGCCCGACCGGCTCGCCTTTCATTGCCGTGATGGCATTATCAACCTGAAGCTCGATAATGACCTTCCGGTTGATAACGCTACCGTCACCCGAGGTTGAACTTCGCGTCCCAAATAAGGTTGGCGTTCATCGAATGGTAGCCCGACGCGTGAGCGAGGGAGTGCGTCGCGAACAGGAAGGCGCTCGCCTTCGCGGAATCTGGCTGACCCTCGCTGACGCGTCGGGCTACCATCGAAGAGCGCCAACCGTATTTGGGACGCAACGTTCACCCTCGCTAACGCGTCGGGCTACGATCCGGCCTGGCCAAAGTGGAATCCGCTCGGGGAACAGGTCGATTTTGAGAGTGACGGGCGAAGAGTGGCCGGTAGAATGAAGGCTTGGGACCGTAGCTCAATGGTCAGAGCAGGGGACTTGAGGGGCGCGACCTAAACGGGAAACCGCACGGTCGTGCCGAACGGGTTGCCGAGGCCTTCGACATCGAGGGCCCTGGTAGAATCTGCCAAATTCGGGGAAGGCTTCGTCTCGACGCGGACATGCTAACCCCGAGCCAAGCCGCCAATCGGCGGAAGGTGTAGAGGCCAGACGGCAGACACGTAAAGTGAAGGTATGGTCCAGACCACGAACCCGAAAGGGGCGGCGAAAGCCGAAGTGGGAGGCATAATCCCTTGGTTCTCGGTTCGAGTCCGAGCGGTCCCATTTAAGTCCGTCGCGTTCGTCAACCAAACTCCGCCCCCCACGTCTCCGCCCAACGAATCATGTTCACCCAGCGCCAGACGCGCCAGTCGAACGGCCGCGTGCCCGCATGAATCGCCTGCCATTCAGCGCGAACCGCAGTCGCGTCCAGGGCCGGCACGCGGCGGATTCGGTCCGGCGATAGCACGCCGTCCACCCAGGGGGCCAGTTCCGCGAGCCAGCGCTTCTCTGGCGTGGCGAACCCAATCTTGTCGCGGCGGTCGAGGATCGCGTCGGGCACCAGGCCACGCATCGCTTCGCGGAACACGTGCTTCGTCGAGCCATCGCGTGAGATCAAATATACTTCCGGCAAACCCAGGAAGAACTCCGCGAGGGCGGGCGTCAGGAACGGGACACGGCTTTCGAGCGACCACGCCATCGAGTTGCGGTCCTCGTAGCGGAGCAACATCGGCAGACTTGTTTCCGTCAGCGTGCTCAGGAGTCGATCGCGAAGTCGATCGCCCCCACGGCGAGATCGATCGACGACCGGGGAAAGTTCGTTCGCCCGAACCCAATCGTTCGAGAGCCAGCGTGGCACGCGTGGCCGGCCGAGCATGCGCCGACCTGTCGTCTCCAGTCCGTTCGGCAACAGTCGTCGAATTCCGCGTGCGAGCAAGCCCAATCGGCCGCCCACGCCCGGTCGTGACGCCGCGCGGCCCGCAAGCTGGTACGCCTTGAGCCATTGCCCGCGACCGATCAACGTGGCGAGGCGGGCCGCGAAGTAGCCGTGATAGCCGGCCAACATTTCGTCGGCCCCTTGGCCATCGAGCATGACCTTGACGCCGTTCTCGGCCGCCAGGCGGAACACGCGGTACTGGGCGTAGATGCTCGTGCTGCCGAACGGTTCGTCCTGAGTGGCGATCAACGTGTCGAGGTCGTCGATCAGGTCGCCGGCCGCGAGCTTGACTTTGTGCGCGCTCGCGTTCGCGGACTTGGCGGCCAGATCCGCGAACACTTCCTCGTCGATGCCCGGTTCGTTCGCGACGAACGTGAACGTCCACACGTCGGCCGAGGGCTCGACCGCTCGCATCGCGGCGACAATCGCCGACGAATCGATCCCGCCCGAGAGCGCCGCCCCCAGGGGCACATCGCTTCGCAGGTGAAAACGAACGCTTTGCAAAAACAACTCGCGCGCCCGGGCGACGGCAGCGGGAAACGACAGATCGAGCTTGCGCGACAAGTCGATGTGCCAGTAGCGGAAGGGTTCGCCGACTTGGAGTGTCTCGAGATCGACTTCGAGCCAGTGCGCGGCCGGAACCTGTTTCACGTCGGCCAACAGCGTTTCGCCGCCGTGATCGGTGAGGCCGTCCGTCAAGTACGCGAACACCCGGTCCGGTCGAACGCGGCCCGAGACGAGCGGCCGCAGGGCCTTGATCTCCGAAGCGAACGCGAACCCGTCGGCCGACTGGCAATAGTAGAGGGGCTTGATGCCGAAGAAGTCGCGGACGAGCAGGAGTCGATTTCGGTTGCGGTCGAGGACCGCGAAGACGAACATGCCGACGAGTTTCGGCAAGGCCGCGACACCCCACTCGGTCAGGGCCGCGAGCAAAACTTCAGTGTCCGAGTTCGTGCGAAAGGAGTGGCCCGCGCGACCGAGCTCGGCTCGCAGTTCGAGATAGTTGTAGATTACGCCGATGAAGACGATGGCCAACCGGCCGACGGCCGAGAGCATCGGCTGATGGCCGAGCGGCGAGAGGTCGAGAATCGAAAGTCGGCGATGGAGCAAGCCAACGCGGCTCGGCTCGGTCGGGAAAGGACCGGTCCCTTCGGTCCAAGTGTCGCCGTGATCGGCGAGCCAACCGGAATCGTCCGGGCCGCGATGGGCGAGCCGGGCGAGCGCGGAGTCCGCCCAGTTCGAGAGGCGATGGGCCGACCTCGGTTGGACGAACCCGGCGATCCCACACATTCGCAGCTCCGACGACAAGCAACCAACTCAGTCTACGGTCGTCGGGCCGATTGGAATCCAATCGGGCCAATGCCTATGTCACTCGGATACGCTTTCTTTCGACGGTTTCTCCATGGACCCGATCTACGACGCGACCGGCAAGGACCTGTTCGAGATCGAGCCGGCCGGCTTCGTCAGCGTGCTCGGCCAGGATCGGCCACAAGATCGCGTGCAGATCATCGACGCGGACCTCTCATCGACGGTGACGACCGCGACCGACAAATTGATTCGCATCGACGACGAGAAGCCGTGGCTCGTGATGGCCGAACTGCATTCGTATTGGTCCGGCAACTTGCCGTACGACCTCGTCAAGCGCTGGGGACTCGTCGTCCATCGCCACCGCTTGCCGACCTCGGTGGCCGTGATGTTGCTTCGCCCGTCGGCCGACGCGCCGGCCATGACAGGATTGTTTCCGCAGGCCAATCCGCTCGGCGCTCCGTGGGATTTCCCATTCCACGTCGTGCGACTCTGGGAAGTCCCGGTCGACCGGTTTCTGAACGGCCCGTTGGGATTGCTGCCGCTGGCACCCCTCTCCAAATTCGACCCGGCCGACGCGGCCCGCGTGAAGAAGGTGATCGAACAGCGGATCAAGGCCGAGGCGAGCGATTCGCTCGGTCTGACCCTTCGAACGGCTCTCGTAAATTTGCTCGCCCTGCGGTACGATGAATGCGAAATCGCCTTTTGGAGCGACCTGATGGCCACCCTCGATATCTCGCACACGCCGTTGGCGAACATGTTCCGAAAAGAAGGCCGCGTGGAGGGCCGAATCGAAGGCCAGATCGTGATGTTTCTTGAAATGGGCGAAGATAAACTCGGCGAGCCCGCCGACGCGGTTCGTGCGACGATCCAGGCGATCACCGACGAAGCGCGCATTCGGCAACTGCGTAGGCGCCTGCCTGTAGTAAACTCCTGGGACGAACTACTCGCCGAGTGAGTCGATACACTCACGCGGCATCGCCATTTGGAGCGACCTGATGGCCAGCCACGATATCTCGCACACGCCCTTGGCGAACATGTTCCGAAAAGAGGGTCGGGTGGAGGGCCGAAAAGAGGGCCGAAAAGAGGGCTGGGTCGAAGGCCAAATTGAAACGATTCTGGAACTGGGCGAGGACAGATTCGGCGAGCCGTCGGATGCGGTTCGCGCGACGATCGAAGCGATTACCGACGAAGCGCGCATTCGTCAACTTCGCAAGCGGCTCCTCGAATCGAACTCCTGGGACGAACTCTTGGCGGAATGAGTTGAGGCACGCGTTGTCGATGGCTTCGTCTTCCGGAGCGACCTGATGGCCACCCTCGATTTCTCGCAAACACCCTTGGCGAACAAGTTCCGGAAGTAAGGACGGGGTGAGGGCCGCCTCGAATCTCAGGCTGAAGCTTTGGTGGAACTTTGCACCGATCGATTCGGGCGGCCGTCGATCGAGTCGATCGAAGACTCCGTTCAAGTTCGCAGGCGATTCAAGACGCACTTCGCACGAACACCTGGGACGAGTTGCTCGCCGAATGATGGATCGCCTATTGGAGCGACAAGCGGTCGCCGTGGGCAGTTTCGATCCCCAGACTCCGGTCACCGCGAGCTGACCCCCGAATGGACTTCGCGTCCGGGGCCCGCCTATCACTTCGATTGATCCATACATTCGAAGTGGAGCAATCATGCCGGAGATGCGCGCGGTTCAAGTCAGTCGCCCGAATGGGCCGTTCGAGATCATCGAGCGCGACGAGCCCGAGCCGGGGGCCGGCAGGATCCGGATCAAGGTTCTGGCGTGTGGCATTTGCCACAGTGATTCGCTCACCAAGGAAGGGACGATGCCGGGAATCCAGTTCCCGCG
>JANLUE010000403.1:0-4688 GCA_031363325.1 Gemmataceae bacterium | reverse complement strand
GCCCTCAGCCCGATTTGATATTCGAGTTGGAACTCCACGGCGCTAGCGCCGCTGGCAAGATTCATTTCTGTTTGTTGGCGACGATGAACTCCCGGATGGCGCGCCCAAACTCGGGCCTGCTCAGCGTCGAGACGTGACTGGCCCCGTTGATGACTTTAAGTTCGCTTCGGTCGAGCATTTTTCGAATGGCCGCCACGCGGTCTTTCGTGTTGGCCCACTCTTCACTGCCATGCACGAAGAGCACGGGGGCTTTGCACCGTTTCAGTTCGTCTTCGGTCACCGCCAGGTTTTTGAAGCTGAGGCCGGCCGCCGCGAATGCTTTCACGTCCTTACCCCCAAACATGAGCGCGGCATAGAGTTTCGCTTGCTCCTCGGTCGGCTTGGGCTTGCCCGGCGGCGAAACCGCGTTGAAGTACGCGGCAAAGCCCTTACCTTCTTCAACCGCCTTGGCGAAAATCCCGACTTCATCGACCGATTCCTCTTTGGAAACCAGCCCCTTCACGAGCGGCGCTTGGCCGCCGTAAACGACGCTCAGGACGCGGTCGGGATGGCTCGCCGCCACTTTGCCGGCGACGAACGAGCCCATCGAATAGCCAACGAGGTGCGCCTTCTTGATCTTGAGGTGTTCGAGCAAGCGGACCACGTCCTCGGCCATCTCGGCTCCGTACTTTTCCTGTTCGTGCGGCTTGTCGCTCTTGCCGTGCCCCCGGCAATCCAGCGCGATCAGTTGAAACCCTTTCGCGTCGGCGGCATTGAGCTTCGTGTTGCCGGACTTGTCGCGTCCCCAGGTGCTCGAATCGCCCATCCATCCGTGAATGAATACGACCGGGTCGCCCGTCCCTTCGGTGACGTAACGGATCTTCACGCCTTTCGAGTCGAACACTCCGTCCTCGGCATTGACCGAAGGCGCCCCCGCAATGAACAGGACGAACACGGCGTTTCGAAACCAATTCCTCATCGCGACAATCTCCAGGGGTGAAAGGTACTTCGCGCCCAGCCCGTGATTATTGTTTCGCGCGGACCGCGACGACCGATGAGCGGCGAAGTCGTTCGGGCAATTTAAGAATGAATCGCGGCCTTGCCGCCTCACAATTGGATGAATCAACGCTCAGATCGACTCGCGGCAGCGGAGCGTTGTATTTGCAAAGGTCAACCATGTACCGATTCCAGTTCGCCGTTGCGATCCTGGGGCTTTCGGCGTCAGTCGCTCGAGCTCAATGGCAAGCGCAGACCAGCGGCACCGAAGCGGACTTTCGCGGCGTCAGCGCGGTCAGTGCGAAGGTCACCTGGGTCAGCGGCACGAAGGGGACCTTTGTGCGCACGACGGACGGCGGCAAGAATTGGCTGGTCGGCACCGTGGCGGGGGCCGAGAAACTCGACTTCCGCGACATCGAAGCGTTTGGCGAAGCGACCGCCTACGTGCTGAGCGCCGGGCCGGGCGGCGAGTCGCGAATCTACAAGACGACCGATGCCGGCAAATCCTGGAAACTTCAATTCCAGAACGCCGATCCCGCCGGCTTCTTCGACGCCCTCGCGTTCTGGGACGACAAGGCCGGCATCGCCCTGAAGGGAGGCGACGCGGCGAGAACCTATCGAATCGTCTGGGCGTTGGCGAAACACCCCGACGCGGTCGACAGACTCAAGAAGGCCGTGGCCGACCAGAACCGCCGGCGCTCGATGTCGCGGCATTGATCGGCGAACTCGACGGTCAACTCCAACGCTTCCCGGACCTTGTCGGGCATCATGTAGGCGGCTTCCTGCGTGAAGTCGACTTCGCCGACACCGGGGAGCGTGAGCTTGCCCTTCAGCGACGAGCGCCCGGCCTTCAGCTTGGTCAGCGCTTCCGTGCCGCCGTGAGCTTCAATCGCCTTGGTGACGATCGCCTTTGGGTCGTCCGCCGCGTGCACCGAGGCGACTGGGATCAGGAGGGCGGCGACGAACGGCACGCACAGATGTCGAGACATGGTGACTCCTCGGCGGCGGAAGCGATCCGAGGAAGTTATAAACGAGTCGCCGGCCCAGGCGAAGCTCGCTTGCCGAACTCGACTTGACGTGTGGGGCGGCCTTGAAAGGCCGCCACACGTGAGTCCTTCGATCACTTCTGCTGTTGTTGACGAATGAACTGTCGTTGTTTGGCCGCCAAATCGTTCAGGGCTTGTTGATTGGCCTGAGCATTTTGCTGGGCCGCGCCCGCTTGTTGCTGCTGCCGGGCCGCTTGTTGAGCGGCCCACATGCGCTGATTCGCGGCTCCTTGTTGTTGGGCCGCGGCCTGTGCCGCTTGCTGCTGTTGATACATTCGCATCTGTTGGAACACGGCCTGCTGTTGGGCTTGCATAGCCTGCATCGATTGGTTGGAATTCGACGAACCCGACGAAGTCATGGAAGACTGTTGCGACTGACCCGACGATTGCGCCTGGCCTCCGCCGCACTTGCCGCCACCCGCACCTCCCTGGCCCATCGACTGGCCGCCGCCCTGACCCATCTGGCCTCCGCCTCGACCGCCCATTCCCTGGCCGCCTTGTCCACCTTGACCACCTCCCTGGCCGCCCCGACCGCCGCCCCCGCGGCCCTGAGCTTGCACCGAGTCGGCGCAGAGAAACAGTGTGGCGCTCACGGCCAAGGTGGCCGTGAAGGCGCGAATGCGGATTCGCATGAGACAACCCCTAAGACATGTTCGAGCGACTGCCACGTCGGAGGCCGCGGAATGGTGATTGAAGTCGGCCGGATCCAATCGTGGTGTGGACCACAAAGCAATCCGCGCGCCACGAGTTACAATTCCAAAAAGTGCTTGTAATCCAGGCGTTCCGCGACGACGTGCATCGGAGTGTCGCGGACCGCTACACTCCGCGTTGGGCGAAATCGCCACACTTCGAATTGGCGGTCGCTAACGTCGAGATCGCCGCACCGGCCTCGCGTAGGCGTCGCGTGCTTCCTTCCAGAGGCGATAGCTGATGAACGCCAAGATCGCTGAGCAAGCGAAGAAAATGAACAGGCCGACCCAGGCGACTTGGCCGGCCAGGCGGGACGAACCATCGATGCCGGGGCGATATCGGATCGCGATCTTGCGGTCGGGCGGAACGGGCCAATCGTCATTCTGCCGAACGCTCCCCTTTCGGGCGTTTCCGTCCGCATCCTTGAACGAATAGTTGACGAGCAACACCTGCCCACGATTGCGGCCGAATCGCCCGCGATTTCTGACCTTGTACGCCTCATCGATTTGAGCGGTTCCGTCCCGTCCCTCGACCAAATACAGGAATTCCGAAGCCGAGTAATACGCGGAGCCCAGGAAGAGCACGACGGCTACAATCCAAATTCGCGCTTGCCACGTCACTAACACGCCAGGCCCTCTTGGTTATTCCTACCGTTGCATCAAGGCCATGATGTCGGCCGGCTTGAGCGCTCGCGAGAACACGTACACTTCGTCCAACATGCCGGTGAAGCCAGGCCGACCGAACTGGCGGGTGCCGTCTTGAACGAAACGACGCTCGCAGCCGATGGCCCGCAAGTTCGTCGTGATCTTGCCGCCCGAATGGTCCTTCGAGTCGCGGGCCTGCGACACGCCATCGACATAGAGTTCGATGAGTTTGCCCGTCCGAATCACGGCCGCATGATGCCAGTTGCCATCGTTCCGGATCGGGCACCAACAGATGGCGTGGTCCGGCCCGGGGTCGGTATCGTCGCCGACGACCGCGAGCACCTGGCCGTTGCGAACGAACAGATCGAGCTGGCACGGCAATTCTGAATGGCGGAGTGAGACGATCGTCCCGGTTGGCTCCAGGGTTTTGAACCAGGCGGCGATCGTGAACTCGGCCCCCGCGTTGAAGTCGAAATCCTTGCTGGTGCCGAGGTCGCAGAAGGTATCGTCCCGGCCGACCAACTCCAGGCCCTTGCCCTTATAGCCCGCTGACAGGCTGCCACCGGTGAGCCGGCCATGATGGCCCTTCCCCGAGCCGTCCTTGACTTCTTCCTCCTTGGTGTCGTCGAACGACCAGTGGCCGACCATGCCGGGCCACGGGTCGATCGGCGTGCCGGCCCCGCCCGAATTGCCGCTGAGCAAATAGACGGTCACCAGCGTTCCAACGACGAGCAGGAACAGCCCGCCGCCGACGATGCCGAGAATCAAGGCCGTCGAATTGTTGGCCTTCTTGCGTTTCTTGTGGTGGCCCGATCGGTGAGCCGGATGATTTCCGGAGCGATGGGCCGGTCGAGAGCGCGGACGATCGTAGTCGTCGTCTTCGTAAGGACGGCGTGACATGGTGGGGACTCGGGGGACGCCTGGCCCGGTCGGCGGACACTCGTCACGGAAATCGACGCGGGTCACTGCGAGTGGATTGAGAGTAACCCCAGAGAAGGATTGGTTGCAAGCAAATTCTTATTTCGGCCCCGCCCCCGTTACACGCATCGAGATCGCATACAGCCCCTTGCTTGCCGTCACGAACAAACGTTTGCGGTCCTTGCCGCCGAAACAGACGTTGGCCGTCCACGGTTCGGGCACGGCGATCTTTTCAATTTCGCGGCCCGCCTTGTCGAAAACGATCACGCCCTTGCCCGTGAGGTAAACATTGCCGTCGCGATCGAGCGTTATGCCGTCGGAACCGAGTTCGCAGAACAGCCGACGATTCTTGAGCGTCCCATCGGCCTGAATTTCGTACGCGTAGGTTTTGTTGCCGCCGATATCGGCGACCGCG
>JANLUE010000364.1:0-4212 GCA_031363325.1 Gemmataceae bacterium | reverse complement strand
TTCGGCGGCGTCCACTTCTCGGGGTTGTACACCGGGAAGAAGATCGCCTGCAGGCCGTAGTATTCCGCCTGCGTGACCGGCTCGAACTTGTGATCGTGACAGCGGGCGCACTGGATCGTGATGCCGAGCAGGCCGTTCATCAGGTTCTGAACGTTGCCTTCGAGCACCGTGTATCGGTCGATGCGAACCTCGTCGGGGTTGCCGTCGCTCTCGCCGGTCCCATCGGGAGCGTTGCGAAGAAAGTGCGTGGCGATCAGCGAGTTGAGCATCGCGGGCGTGACATCGCCACCGGGCGCGTAGCCGACCAGTTCGTCGCCCGCGATTTGTTCGCGAACGAAGCGATCGTACGGCACATCCGAATTGATCGATCGAATCACATAGTCGCGATAACGCCAGGCGAGCGGGCGATCGCTATCCGCGTTGAAGTAGCCATTCGAGTCGGCGTACCCGGTCGCCTCGAGCCAGAACTTGCCCCAACGTTCGCCATAGCGCGGCGACGCGAGATAGCGATCGACCATCCGTTCGTAGGCGTCGGGCGCGCGATCACCGATAAACGCATCGACTTCCGTTAATATGGGTGGCAATCCCGTCAGGTCGAAGGCGACGCGGCGAATCAGCGTCGCGCGGTCGGCCTCCGGGTTGAACGACGTATTTTTGGTTTCGAGGGCCGCGAGCAGGAAGCGATCGACATCGGTGCGAACCGCCCCGCGGACGGCCGGCGCCGCGAAGCGCGTGACCGGCGGATACGGCCCCTTCGGCGGGCCCTCGGCCCGAAGGCTGGCCGAGCACGCCAGAGCCCCGACACAAGCAAGGATTGACTGAACTCGCATAACGAATGGGGCCGGTGGGAGGGCAAGTGAAAATGTACCCGATCGGCGAGCGGAATGCGAGTGGGGAAGGGGTGAGAGCGAAGCGAATCGGTCGCTTCGCTCGACACTCAATTGCGAGCCCGCGCGTTGTGTGTCA
This sequence comes from Gemmataceae bacterium, assembly GCA_031363325.1. Taxonomy (GTDB): domain Bacteria; phylum Planctomycetota; class Planctomycetia; order Gemmatales; family Gemmataceae; genus SIAJ01. The sequence goes on along the minus strand of JANLUE010000364.1, from coordinate 3,246 downwards.
CACGGTAGCTTCGGCCGTAGAGGAACATGCCGATGCCAACGAAGAATGCGCCGGCGGCGAAGGCGAACAGGTACGTTTGATCGAGCCGGGCGGGTTGATTGTCGGCGATCAAAGGGACATCCGAGTTCGGATTGTTGGGAAGCACGCGTTGGATCGCCGCGAAGATCGCTGCAATCAACCCGACCGCCATGAGTACGAGTCCCGAAAGTTTCATGTTTTTCTCCTGCGAATTCGGTGTGACCCGGGCTCGACACGCACGCCCCGTGCCGAATGGCACTCGTTTTGCGTCCTGTGAGCAAATCGCCCGATCGATCTCGCAGGCGCTCATGGCAAACGACCACCCGCAACACGACGTCCGGCAGGCGCTCGTGATTCTGTCCTGGACCGTCGTCATCGCGGTCCTCGGCTTTTTGATGTATTGGGCCCGGGTCGTTTTCATTCCGCTCGCGCTGGCGATCTTCCTGACGTTCATCCTGGCCCCGTTCGTCGCCATCCTGCAAAAACGCGGGTGCGGACGACTCCCAGCCGTGATTCTCGTAGTTGGTTTGGCGACGTTGTTCTTCGCCGGATCGATGTTGGTGGTCGGCAGTCAACTCGTCGGCCTCGCGCAATCGCTGCCCGATCACGAGGAAAACATCAAGAAGAAGGTGGAGTCCGTGAAGGGCTGGGTCTCGCCGGACAGTGAAAGTCGCCTGGGCAAGTTGGCGTCCGAAGTCACCGAATCGCTTTCACCGCCGGGCGCGACGGACGAATCGCAAATGGTGGTCTTGAAATCGCAATCGAAATGGACGACCGCCTTTTCCAACTATCTCTCGCCCGCCGCCGAGGCGGCCGGCCAAGTGGCCTTCACGTTCATCCTGGTCGTCTTCATGCTCCTGCGGCGTGAGGACTTGCGCAATCGAATGATCCGCCTCGTGGGCCATGGTCGGGTCACTACGACGACGAAAGCCGTGGACGAGACCACCCGGCGACTCAGCCGGTATCTGCTCGTTCAATTTCTGCTCAACGTTTGCTTCGGCCTCGTGATCGCCGGCGGGCTCTTTCTAATTGGCCTTCGTTATGAGATGAAGTACGCCCTGCTCTGGGGCTTCCTCGCGTTCCTGATGCGCTACGTACCGTACATCGGCACCTGGATCGGAGTGGTGCCGCCGTTGCTTTTCGCGCTGGCAGCGAATCCAACCTGGGCCCCGCCGATCCTGGTGTTCTCGCTGTTCATTGGCCTCGAATTGCTCTGCAACAACATCTTCGAGCCACGCCTCTACGGACAGAGCCTCGGGCTCTCGGAAGTCGCTCAACTCGTGGCGACGGCCATCTGGGCGCTGTTGTGGGGGCCGATCGGCATGATCCTGGCCTGGCCGTTGACGACTTGCTTGCTCATCCTCGGCAAATACGTGCCACAATGGCGATTCTTGAACGTCTTGCTCGGCGACGAACCCGTGCTCGAACCGCGGGTCGCCTTCTATCAACGACTGGCGGCCCACGATTCGGACGAAGCCGCCGAGATTGTCGCGGCCCAACTCAAGACGCGACCGGCCGACGAGGTCTACGACGATCTGATCGTCTCCGCACTCGCGTCGGCGCGCCGCGAGGCGAACGAGGGCACACTCTCCGATGTGGACCTGAAGTTCGTCTCCACGTCCGTTCGCGAAATCGCGGAAGAGATCGTGGAGGGTGCTCCGAGTGCGGCCACGGCCAATCTGGCCGGTCGCGCGAAGGCCTTGCTCGTTCCCGCGAAGGACGAGTTGGATCGCGCCGCGTTGGAATTGTTCGCCCGCTTGTTCGACGCCGGGCAATGGGAAATGGAAGTCACGGCCGTGAGCACACTGGCTTCCGAAATCGGCGAACGGATCGCGGCATCGCAACCCGCCACCATCGTGATCGGAGCTCTACCACCGGGCGGGCGAACGCACACGCGGTACTTGTGCAAGCGGCTGCGTGCCCAGTTCCCGACCCTGAAGATCATCGTGGGTCGATGGGGCGGCGACGAGGACGCGGCTTCGGACGAGCAACTCAAATCGGCCGGTGCCGACGAAGTCGTCGAGTCGTTCGCCGCGGCCCGGGGGCTTCTTTCCGGCTGGCGAGCCGTCTTCGCGGCGGAGCCCGTCAGTCCCGCTTCGATTCGACCGAGTTCAACCCGCGTTCCGCAAACTGGCACGGTTCCTGCATAAGGTTTACTCGCTGGATAAACCAAACACCCATTCGTTGGAGAATGATCATGGCGGATATTCGAGATCGTGTGAAAGGGGCCATCGATACGGGCGCCGATCGGGCCAAGGGCTTGCTGGACGGTGGAGCCGACAAGGCCAAGAACGCGACCGACCAGGCGGCGAACGCCGCCAACGGCAATCAAGGCACCTTCGACAAAGTTCGCGACACAGCCCAGTCGGCCCTCGATACGGCCGGCGACTACGCGAGCCAGGCCAAGGACAAGATCGGCGAAGTCGCCGGCCAAGCGGCCAACCGCGTCCAACACTGGGCCGAGGACGCCTACGAAACGACTTCGCACTACGCCAAGGACTTCGGCTCGGAAATGACCGGCATGATCCGGAAGTACCCGGTCCAGGCCCTGCTGGTCGGCTTCGGCGTCGGCCTGTTGCTCGGCCGAGTCGCCCGAGCCTGATTGGACAACCGTCGCACCACTCAGCCGCCGGCGACTCGCAAGGGTCGCCGGCGTATTCGCGCGCGGGTGTGACGGCTCCGCGCGATCAAGTTGCCGTGTCAACTAAGCCGATGGCGTAAGCATATGCCGCGAGCCGCGTACGATCCCCACGATCTCGGCCGCGTTGAAAACGCCAACGACCTGACGGCCATGGCCGCCGCCTTTCACCAGTGAATAAGTTCCATTCGACAGTTCGACCGAGGTCCCAAGTAGAGTAATTGGCTTGAGCTTCGATTCCGTTCGAAAGATCACGGTAAATGGTTCGTCGTCGAACGGACCCGTGAGGGCCTCGGCGGTGAATTCGCCCAAGAACTCGGCAGGTGCGAATTCGGCGACCCCGCCGATTGAGGGCGGGCACTGATGGATCAATTCACCGAGATGTACGGAAGCGATCTCGAACGACCCCTTCATGGCATCCTCAAGGTCAGAGCAACTTCGTGAACTAAGGAACCGTTACACCAAAATTGTAGCCAATAAACTCCGGCCGTTGGGAACGGACAATCGAGAATTCGGAACGCGTAAGTTCGCGACTCGAGTGGATTGTTGGGAAGTGGTAAGACGTGGCTCGGTGTCCGCGCCACTTCAAG
>JANLUE010000337.1:0-1252 GCA_031363325.1 Gemmataceae bacterium | reverse complement strand
CCTGCACGTTCAAAAACTGAGCCACGAAGGTCGGGCCCTGAATCTGGTAGGTGTAGCCCTTGCCCGGCTCGGCATCCCCCGTGTACGCGAAGTGAATCTTGTCGGGGCCTGCGTCTTTCACCGCCTTCTGCTCGGCCGTCGCGACCGATTGCGGCATGCGGTTCGTGTAGGCCTCGAGCAACTTGCCGAGCGTCTCGCGTTGTTTTTCGGTGAGCTTCGTGGCCGAGATGCCGACCGGGTCGCCGACTTTGGCGGCGGGTGTGTTCTCGGCGATTTCCGCGAACGGCTTGGCCCCCCGATAGGCGATCGCCTTCTGATCGGCGTCCAGTGACTTCACCAACTCCTGAGCGAAGTCTTCAACGTCGGGCAACGTCCGCAGGCCGGCGCGGGGGCCATTCTTCACGGTCGCCGGGTTCGCTCCGAACATGAATGGCGTCGGCGATTCGACCTGCCCGCGATCAACCGTGAAGCTCACGGAGAGATGATGCCCCTCGACTCGCCAGCCCCACTTCCCGGTCTTGGCCGGCTTGCCGAATACGCTCACGAAGTACCAGTTCGGGTTGCGGACCATCGCCCCTTTTTTCTCGGCGTCGCGAAGAATCTCTTCGAGCGACATGATCGTCGTGGCTTGTTCGAAGCCCTTGGCGCTCGTGCCCGTTCGCAGGAGCGCGAGGGCCTTCTTCTTCTGGTCGTCGTTCAGTTCCTCGAGTCGCACGCCCTTGCGAGTGAAGTTGCGTTCCTTGTCTTGTTGCGGCGTGAAGAACCAGGCGGTGCGATGCGGGTCGTCGAACCCGAATTCGGCTTTCTTGCGCAGGTCGTTGGGCAGGCTCGTAAGGAACTGATCGGCGGCGTCGGCCATCTGCTCGCCGGTCGCGGGCACATCTCGTGCGAGCGTGGCCACGGCCGCGACGGCCCCAATGCAAAAGAGTCCAACGAAGACGCGCGGCAGGATGCGAAGTGATTTCATGATCGTTCCCAACCGGGCGGGGCAGTTAAGATATGGACCCGGCGCGCGGAGCGATTCGCGTTTCTCGATGACGTGGGCGAGTGGGCGATCTATGCCGCCCGACGAGCCGCTCCACGCACTTCGGGTGGAAGTGGAACCGACAAGCTCGACTTCGCCGGTCATGCGACATCGGCCACGATCGTCGAGGCGCAACCGCTGACGGATGGATCACGCCGCCCCGGTCGCTCGGTCGCGCTTCTCGTCTTCCCAGCGGTTCAACTTGTTGTAGAGCGTCTTCAGGCTGAT
>JANLUE010000334.1:0-1663 GCA_031363325.1 Gemmataceae bacterium | reverse complement strand
GTGGGCGGCCGGCAGGAAGCCGTTGCTCCAGTTGATCGCGCCGCCAGCCGGCAAACCACGCGGGTCCGGCAAGACGACGTACGCGGGCAGGTCTTCGTTCAGCGAACCGAGCCCATAGCTCACCCACGAACCGACCGAAGGGAACCCGTTCAACACGAAGCCGCTATTCACCTGGAACGCGGCCGGCGTGTGGTTCGCGCTCTTGGCCGACATCGAGTGAATGAACGCCAGGTCGTCGACGCGGGTCGCGAGGTTCGGGAACAGGTCGCTCACCCAGCGGCCCGACTTGCCATGCTGGGCGAACTTGAATGGCGACTTCATCAGGTTGCCGGGCTGGCCGAAGAACGTATCCGTCTTGCCCTTGTTGGTCATCGCCTGGCCGTGCAGGCGGTCAAGTTCCGGCTTGTAGTCGAACGTATCGACGTGACTGACCCCGCCGGGGCAAAAGATTTGCACGACGCGTTTGGCCTTCGGCGCATGGTCGGTGCCGGGCTTGCGGTCGGCCGCGGACGCATCGCGGTTCAAGAGCCACGCGGCGGCGATGGCGGACAAGAAATGACGGCGGTCGGTCGGCGTCTCGATCATGGTGCCACTATCCTATCTGAGACCCGCCCACCGAGATACCCATGCGATCCACCCTGTTGACCCTCGCCTTCGTAGCGGCCGCGCTCGTTGCGAATGCCGCTCCGGTTCCCAAGGAAAAGCTGGAGCCATTGCCGGCCATCACCGACAAACAACTGGCCGAATCGGTTCAGAAGCTGAAACAGATGGGTATCGCGTGGCACAACTTTGAATCGGTGAACGGCCGCTTTCCGAACAACGTCTTGAAGGAAGAAAAGCCGCTTCTTAGCTGGCGGGTCGCGATTCTGCCGTACCTCGAAGAGGAGGAACTTTACAAACAGTTCAAGCTCGACGAAGCCTGGGACAGCGAGAACAACAAGAAACTGATCGCCAAGATGCCCAAGATCTTCCAGGCCCCGCGTGGGCGGGCCAAGGCGGGCGAGACTTTCTACCAATCCTTCACCGGCGCGGACACGATCCTGGGAGCGCGGATCCTTGATATCACCGATGGTACATCGAACACCTTGATGATCGCCGAAGCGGAAACCCCCGTCGTCTGGTCCAAGCCGGACGACCTGCCTTTCGACGGCAAGACGCCGCCAAAACTCGGCGGCATGTTCGATGGCGACTTCAATACAACCTTCGCGGATGGCTCGGTGCGCAAATTCAAGAGAACGATCAAGCTGGAGATATTGATGGCGTTGATCACGCGGAACGGCGGCGAAGTTGTCAATGTGGATGGAGAGTGACATTCGTCAGTACTCAGTACTCATTGACCACATAGACCGGAGCACCAATCCCATGCGCCGCTTCCTTTCACTGTTGCTGGTCACGGGCCTCGGCCTCGCCGCCCTGGCCGCGCCGATTCCGAAGGAAAAAGAAGAGCCCCTCCCGCCGATCACCGAGAAGCGAATCGAGCAGTCACTTGAAAACCTCAAGCGACTCGGTCGCGCGATGCATTTCTACCATGATATCTACAATTGCTTTCCGCCGAACCGGAAGGACATGGCTGGTCAACCACTCTTGAGTTGGCGCATTCAATTGTTGTACTTGTTTAGCGCCCCTACGACCCGAAGAGGGTGCCGAGGAGCCCTCGGAGGGC
>JANLUE010000301.1:0-6483 GCA_031363325.1 Gemmataceae bacterium | reverse complement strand
AGCGAGATCAAGAAAGAAGACGCCCTCGTCGCTCGAACTGAAAAGGAGCTTTCTCAACTTTGGGATTGAAAGTCAACGCGCAGAAAATCTGACGCATTCTTGCCGCGGTGGCGATCCCAAAGTTGAGAAAGCTCCTTTTCAGTTCGAGCGACGAGGGCGTCTTCTTTCTTGATCTCGCTATGCCTACCTGACATTGCCACAACGACTCGAATTGATCCCGCCTGAATCTCGTCTGCACAAGTAGAGTTGGCGAGAAATCCCAGTGACAGGCTTAGCAGTACTCGACAGAGCATGGCACTCCCACTATAAGTGTATGAGTTAAGGTTTCGGCAGTGCTTTGCCAATGGGGGTTTTGAGGTCGGGGCTCCATTCGCAGCGTGTTTTGCCGTCCTTCGTCACCAAACGTAAGCGATACACCTTCATCTCGGGCCATTGATAGAGTACGGCATTGAGATCAATAACCGACACTCCTTTTGGTCGATCCGTATATACATCGTCGCTGAGATGGATACCTTTCGCTCCTGACAATGTGAAACCGTCTTTCATCTGGCTGCACTGCTCCATCCCGCTTTCTTTCTGCGTCTTGTCGTAAATTGGCTTAGTGCAATCGGTGAAGTTCTTGTGGGCTTCCTTGAATGATACGAAACCATCGTCACGAATTTGGAAATTGAACCATGCAAACATTACCAGCTCGCCCTTAGCATTCTTTTCGCCGATCCAGATCTGCTTTCCTTTATCAAAGATGCATTTGCCAAACGGATTTTCCTTGCCGCCCTCAGTCATGATGCCATGATAGTCGCCTCCAGGCTTGTTCGAGCACCAGAGTGAGAACGTTGCATTTTTCGCGGCAACTTCACATAGCTTCTTGGGGCCAGTGCCAAGATCCTTTTCCTCAGCAGGACAGGCCGGAATCTTTTTCGTGTCGAAAGGATTGTAGTCGAGTCCGCTGGAATCTAGTTTTCCAGGTGATGCGTTGCCATAGGCCGCATACATGTCAACATCACCAGCCGTAAATCCAATGGGATCTAATTGCAGCCACCGCCCCAACGTCGGCGAGAATTCCCGATGACGGAAGCTGTACACAGCCCCATCCGCGTCCCATCGGCCGCCCTGATGAAGGTACTTCCACGCGTAGCTGCTCGACGCGCGCGAGCCCCAAGCTCCGGTGAGGACCGTGAACGAGCCGAAGGCGTCGTATTGGAACCGCTCCTGCGCCGCCCCCGACGTGTCGATCAGGGCCGTGACGTTGAAGTTGGCGTCCTGGGCGACGTACAGCCGCTCTTCGAGTGAGCCGTTCGAGTCCGAGTCGCGATCGCGGGCGATCATCGCGTCCACGTAAACCGGGCTCCAAGCGTAGGAGATGCGCGTCGTGCCGCTAACGCGCTCTTCCAGCACTTGCCATGCGGCCGAGTAGTACAGGTCAGTGGTCGTGCCCGAACGGGTTTCGCGAGTGCGGCGTCCGAGGCCGTCCCATTGGTACGTGGCCAACGTGGTGCCGCCGGAGTTCTTGACTTCGCTGAGCCTATTCCACGCGTCGAATTTGAATGTTTTTCCAGTTTCGTCTTTCGTGAGATTTCCATTCGCATCATACGTGGGCGTCGTTGCACTGGCGATGCTTGTGATTTCATTCTGCTTGTTGTGGCTGCGCGATTGGGCCGTACCGTTCGTCGTCTGGCTGTCGAAGTTGCCCAAGGCGTCAAAGTCCCAGGCCTGGCTGCGCGTGGCCGCCCCGGTCAGTCCCGTCTTGGTGCCGTTCAGCGTGCCCCGCTGCATCGACGTGATCTGGTTCAGGTTGTCGTAGGCGTATAGCTCGCTGTCGGCCGAGCTGAGCGCATTTTCCTTGTACAGTCGGTTGCCGTCGCGGTCGTACCCGTAGTAGAACCGGTCCTTGGCCGTCGGCGTGCTCGTCGTCCACCGCTGGTCGATCACCCGGCCCGCGAAGTCGAGGCCCGTGTACTTGTCGCCGGCTGCGCCGTCCGACTCGCCCGTCTGCTTGATGTAGGTCAGGTCCACGCCCGACTGCGCGTGCCCGCGCTTCACGATCGTGCCGAGCCCCAGGTACTCGTAGCTTTCCAGGGTCGTGCCGCCGTCCGTGATCGAGGTCAGCCGCGAGACGTTGTCGCCGAGGCCCGTCGCATAGTTGTAGGTCAGCACCCGGCCGTTCGGGTACGTGAGTGACGTGAGCCGGCTGTGGTTGGTCGAGCCGCTTGGTGCGAACGAGTAAGCGTACTGCACGTTGGGGGACGTGCCGGTGTTGACCGCCCCGGAGACCGCCTGGTACTCCTTGGTCAATTGTCCGAGCCCGTTGTACTCGCGCTGGACCTGATTCACGACGTTGCCCGCCGACGAGGCGTCGTAGGTGGTGATCCGGTAGGCGTTCCCTTGACCGTCGTATTCAATCTCCACGCGCCGGACCGTTCCGTCAACCCCACTTCCGAGCGTCGTGACCGCATCGGTCGTGAGCCGTCCGAGCACATCATAGATGTACGTGTGGACCGACCCGTTTCGGTCGGTCTTGGTCAGCACCTGGCCGAGTTGGTTGTAGGTGAAGCTGTCCTTCTCGCTCGAACTGGCCGCGCCCGTCGAAGTGTCCGGATAGCGCATCTCCTTGAGCACATCGTTCGACACGATCGGCGAAGTGATGCCGTAGACCCAGGCCGTCTCCTGATAGCCGCCACCGGTGAGTTGCGCCTTCAGCGTCAGCATCTGGTTGAGGCCATTGTAGGTGTACTCGACCGTCTTATCGTTGTCGTCTCCAACTGTTCCATCAACGTAATTCTCGATCGTCTTCGTGGTTCGCCCGGCGAGATCGTAATAGGTCTTGACCAGGGCGCGCGGGTTCGTGACCGTCTCGGTCCAGCCGGCCGAGTTGTAACCAAAGTCCGTAACGAGAACGGTGTCGCTCCGACTCGGCACCGAGCCGGGCCGCGTGTAGGCGCTACCGCCATTCGTTCCGACATTCACACTCGAAGTTACGCGGTTCGCCTTGTCGAAATAATTCGTTCCGTAACTCACGCGTGCCTTGACGCCGGTCGAGGGCGTACCGAGAGCGCCGGTTCCGGTCTCGTCGTGGAACCGTTCCTTCGACGTGACCATCAGCGTGCGGCCGCCGATGTCGTAACTCGGCTCGACTTGGCTCAGCACGTTGTCCGAAGTGACATCATCGGCATCCGTCCAGGCCGAGTCGCCACCGCCGTCGGTCACATAGCTGGCTGTGGTCCAGCCGAGTCCGTTGTAAGCCATCTTCGAGACGATCCCGCCGGGGCTCGATGTCTTGATCGTCAAGCCACGCAGGTCACGCCAGACGTTCGTCGCGAGCGAGTTCGACGACACCGAGCCGCTCGACGGATCAACCGAGAAGGTCTTCGACAAGTAGACGGAGCCCAGTTCATCGAAGTCGCTCGTGGACTTGGCTCGCAAGCTCCCAGAACTTGGTCGATCCGGCACGCCGTCGTTTCCGGCGTCGGTCGTGATCGCGAGGCCGTCGCCATCGTACATCTCACTGACGATCGGTTGTGACAAATTGTCATATTCGACGTAGCTGATGGGGCGGTTGAGCGAGGTCGATTCACTGGCCTCGACGCCGGCCTTCGTGGCCACGAGCCGGTTCCGCCAATCGTAGGCCATCTCGGTCTTGCGATCCGCCGCCCCGCCGCCGGGATATTGCGTCGCTCGCGTCAACAGACTATCGCCCACGCCGCCCGCGTCGTATTGGTTCTCGGTCAACTTCACCATGTCGGTGCCGGCCGTGTTCGTCGTGCTCCAGTAGCCCGTCGTCGGCGTGTCGTCCGTGCCCACCCACGTGCTGGTCACCCGGCCCTGGCCGTCCGTCTCGGTCCGGTAGATCGTGCTGGTCGGGGTCAGGGTGCGGTTGGGTCGGCCGAGCTTGTCGTAATCCTGCTGTGTCCGGTTGTAGTTCGTCCCGCTCGAACCCAACGTCACCGAACTGGCGCTGTAGCTCGTCCCCGACAGGCTGATGTACTGGTCGCTATAGATCGCCTGCCCGGCGTCGTTCAGCACCGATCGGCTCAAGGTCTGCACCCCCGAGACGCTCTCGCTGCCGTTCGGTCGGCTGCTGGTCAAGCTCGGCGTGGCGGTCATCGTGAACGACTCGGAGTAGCCCCGTGCCCGGTCCTCGCGGTAGACCTGCGTCGGCCCCGTGGGCGCGCTGGTCCCCGTGTCCCAACCCGGATAAACGCGCACCTCATGCCCCGAATCGAGGTACACCGTGTACGTGATGTTCCCATTCGGGTCGGTTTCCTTCGTCGTCCGCCCCAGATGATCGACCTCGAACGTCGTCGTCTGGTGCAGCCCGCCGCCCGAGGGTGTGCTCCACCCGCTCGGCAGGTTCGAGAACGTCCCCGTCTGCGTCGTGTCCACGTCGCCGATCGTCTTGGTCACGGCCCCGGTCGCATTGTCGGTCTCGATGTACGTGATGAACCCGGCCGCGTCCTTGATCCACTGCGCCCGCCCGAAACTATCGAAGTACACCGTGTCGGTCGTCGCCGAATTCGGCCCATTCTGTGCGGTCGTCACGGTCGGATGGGTCACGGCCACCGAGGCCGGCTGCGTCGTTCCCGAGTTCCAGGTCCAGGCGTAGCTCGTCGTCTGCCCGCCGCTCCCGCCCGTGTTGCGGTACACCGTCGTGTCGGCCACCGGGTAGATCGTGATCGACCCGCCCGTCCGGCTGATGTAGTCCGTCGTGCCCTGCAACACCGACGTGCCCGTCTCGCCGCGCTGCAGCGAGTTCTGGTTCAGGTAGCCATTCACCCCGCCAGCCGTGCTCGAAGTCGCGGTCGTCGAGGAGTAATAGGTCAGGTTGCCGACCACGCCCTGGCTGTCGCGCATGTACTGGTAGTTGCCCGATTGGTTGTTGAGCAGGTCGGCATAGGACTCGTCGTAGCTGCTGATCGCCGACGGCGCGGCCACCTGCGTGAGCCGGCCCGTGCTGCCGTCGTATTTGAAGAACGTGGACCAGTTCGACCCGCCCTCCTGATGCACGGCCAACATCGGCTGGCCGACGTAGTTCGTGTAGATGACCCGCGCCGACCCGTCGGGCCGCGTCTCGGTCATCTTCGAGCGCCAGTTGTTGTAACCGTCGGCTCAGCTAAAGCGATAATCGAGTCGAACCGCCGCCAGCAACCGAAAAACTAAACTTCTTTTGTTTTTTGGGACATTCGTGGACAATTTGGGACAGGCCCTTCCGGCCACGGGCCCCGCCGAAGCGAAACTTCTTTTGTTTTTTGTCGCAATTCGTGTCATTTTGTCGCACTCCACTCAATCGCCGGTCCGGTCGGCGCGCAACCTTCCCGACCAAGTGAAGTATACTGGACACACGAACATTAGTCAAGCCCTGCGGAAAATGCCGCGACGGCGTCGAACGCCCACACCAGGCCCTCGACAACCGCACCTTGCCCGAGGCCGCCGACGATCGGCCCGCGACGTTGGCATTTCCCGGCGGGAAAGTCGTCTGCACCGAGAAACTGGGCGGCCTCATCAAGCAGTATCGCCGGGCGGCGTGAATCCGATCATTCAAATCTCAAATCTCGCCGACGCTTCCCAGGACCCGATCCGCGCCGACCGGCCCACGAGTCGGTCGGTCTTCCGGTCAACCATCAACGCATCAGCATTTATTTATGCGACGCAACCCGCAGCTGCCGAGTGCAGAGTATTTGCACAGGACGCAAAATCCCTACGGCCCGAATTCGGGACGCCCTGCGACCACAATTTCGCCCGGGGACAGCTAACGAAAGAGGTACACAACAACTATCGCCAATACAGCAATCAAAACAAAGGCGCTCAACCATGGGTTTGGGTGAGAACGGCATATCCTGTCAGTAGGATACTCAATTGCCCAATGACCCGCTTCAAGAAATCGTAAGAGCATCGCCGCTGTGATTGGAATAAACTGATTCTCCCAAGGAAAAAAAAAATGTCGGATCGATGATAGCACAACATCGCCCTCGTCATCGGTGTGAAAAAACCACAGAAAACTCGATACATCGACATCAAACCTCTTTCCGAATGAATCGACAAAGTCAGTCAGATCTGCACCCACAATACCTAAGTCGCATTGAAGATCCGTTTGTGGAGTGATACACCTGGGATCGACTCCAGCATGTTTTCCTATGAAACTGTAAAGCAATTCATCACGAGCCATGTCTGTGTGACCCCAAACACCAATCAACTCTAGTTCAATATGGAATCGAGATACCGTTCTAGAGACTGTTTTATGACCTCAGAAACCCCTGCAATACAGGCTGTTCTCAGTGTCAGCCGAGTTATGAAACAGTCTCCAGGTAACTGCGATGCAAAAATCTCGAACCTGGACGCGGCCCGGAATGCCGAATTACAGCCAATCGGAATAGCGTGGTCAGTCCCTCTTCGCGGTAGGCTTGCTCCTTTAGGGTGCGCGCACATTGAAGTACGTCACGTAGTCCGCAGCGGAGTGAATTAGAGAATCCGTCAAGGGTATGGAGTGAG
>JANLUE010000227.1:0-1632 GCA_031363325.1 Gemmataceae bacterium | reverse complement strand
CAAGGAGGTCGTCGAGGCCGAGCGAACGCGGAAGCAGGCCCGGCTCAAGCAGATCGACGATGCCGCCACCAAGATGCAGCAAGATTTGGAGAAGAAGATTCCCGTCGGTCTGGACAAGGCCGATCAGCCGGCCGAGTCGTTGCCCGGCGTCGGACCGAATTTGGCCGCGAATCAAGTGGCTCGCTTGCGCGAGAAGCTCGATCTCGCCGAGATCAAGCAGAAACAACTCGAAGACGAGAAGAAGCGACTCGTTCGGCGGCGCGAGAACCCGGCCGGCGAACTACCCCCGATCCCGGCCGGCTACGTGGCCCAGCTCGAAGGCGACCCGGTCATTGCCGGGATCAATCGTCAAATTGGTGGCTGGCAACAACGGCTCGCCTACGCGCTGGACCTAAACAAGGACGAGTCGAGCCCCGGCACGAAAGAACTGAAGCGCAAGATCGCCGAGGCGGCCCAGGAAAAGGAACGCGTTCGCAAGGAACGCATCGAGGAGTTCCAGAAGGCGCAACTTCAAGAAGTGGGCCGTTACTTGCAGCGCGAAGAAGAGCGAATGGACGCCGAGCTATCCGGCCTCAAGATTCTGCAGGACAAGACGCGGACCGAGATGAAGGAATATGAACCGAAGCTCGCCAAGATTCTGCCCGACGCCGACGGGCCGAAAGACTTCGGCAAGGTCGATACGAACAGTCGCTCCGAGATCATCAAGGGGATGATGGAACGGGCCAACTTGTTGCGGCTCGAACTGTCGGCCCCGAGTCGCGTGATGGACATGCAAACGGCCGCCGTCCCAATGAAGCGCGACATGAAGAAACAACTGATGGGCACGGCCGCCGCGTTCGTGTTCGGCTTCGTTCTCGTCGGCCTGGTAATCGTGACCTTCGAGAGTCGCGTCAAGCGGGCCCTGACCGTGGCCGACATTCAGAAGGCGACGCTCGGGCCGATCCTGGGTGTGATCCCCGTCGTCCCAACGGCGACCAACGAACCCAGCCCCGACCTTGCACTCGCCGAGGAAGCGATCGAGAAAACCCGGATGGCATTGATGCAGCAGTTCGGCCGGCCGGGTGGCAAAGTCGTTCTGTTGACGAGCGCCGTCGCCGACGAAGGGCGAACGTTCCTGGCCCGCGAACTCGCCCTGAGCTTCGCTCGGTCGGGTGGCCGAACGTTGCTCGCCGACTTCGACCTGCGTGGCCCGACGCTTCACGAGATGTTCGATTTGCCGAACGAAGGCGGGTTCTGCTCGCTGCTGACTGGCGAGGCCGATGTCGCTTCGGCGACCCGAGAGACGCCGTTCGGCATCGCGGTGCTGCCGGCCGGGCCGTGGAGCGACATCGTTCGACAATACCTGTCGGCCGCCCGCATCGCCGATGTCGTCGCCGACCTGCGTGAACAGTTCGACTTCGTGGTCCTGAACGGCCACCCCGTCCTGTCGGTCGCCGAAACGGGCCTCGCCGGTCGAACCGCCGACGCGGTCGTACTGACGGCCGAACTCTACGAAAGCCGTCTGCCACTCGTGACTCGCGCCCAAGAGAAACTGGCTAGCCTTGCCCCCGAAGCGTTCGGCATCGTCGTGTTAGGCGCAAGCCGGGATGAATGTTTGCAGTAACTGTTAGCCGCGAGGCGCTAGCCGAGCGC
>JANLUE010000218.1:0-2067 GCA_031363325.1 Gemmataceae bacterium | reverse complement strand
GGCTAGCGCCTCGCGGCTAACAACTCGTCGCGGGTGCGCGGGGCATTCGACAACATCTCGTCCCAGTCGAGGCCTTGCGTTCGCAATTGATTCTTCCGCATCTGCACGGCCGCGCCAAACAACAGGTTCAACGCGACGGTTACGACATCGCGATTCTTCGCCGGCTCCAGGAACGAGCCGTTGGCCCATTCGTTGAACGCGCCCATCGCGGGGCCGCACCATACCTGGTAGTCCAGTTTGCGATCTGGCATGCCGGCGTTCGCCCAGCGCGACGATTGACCCAGGTACCAGCGAAACACCAGTGCCATCTTGTGCTTCGGGTCAAGGTCCGCCTTGATCACCTGGCTCGGGTCGCGGCGGGCGAAGTAGTCCCGCGTCTGGTTCCAGACATCCGCGAACGAGGCCTTGAGTACGTTCTTCTCCAACGGGACGCGTTCGGACTCTGGGATCGCTTCCAGGCTCGCGTAGGCCCGGTACAGTTCATAAAGCTTTCCCGCCCGCATGGGAAACATCGTGCCGCGCTTGAGCACCTGGACTCTCACGCCCATCTCGAACATGTCGGCCGCAGGCGCCATTGCGACATCGGCCTGGCCCGCTTCGGCGAGCATCTGCCGCACCGCGTCCGACGAACCCGACTCGACGCACGCCTGATTCACCGAGCCCGTCACGATGTACGCGGCCCCCATCGCGAACGCGGCCGCGGCGGAACTCGGCGTCGCGATCCCGCCGCCGAGACCGACGCGAGCTCGAACCAAAAGACCGCTCTCACGCTGCAGTCGATCGCGAAGGGCCAGGATGGTCGGCAACAGCGTGATCGCGGGCCGATTGTCCGTGTGCCCCCCGGAGTCCGCTTCGACCGTCACGTCGCCGGCCATCGGCACTTGTTTCGCCAGCTCGGCTTGCTCCGCGTTGAGGACGCGGCGTTCGACCAACTCGCGAACCAATCGCTCCGGGGCTGGCGAAAGAAACTTGCTCGCCACTTCGACGCGCGACACCTTGGCGACCACGCGGTTCGGCGTGATGATTCGACCCTGCGAATCACGGTGAATCCCCGTCAATCGATACCGAACAACGTGCGGCGTCAGGTCGAGGAACGCCGACGCTTCAATCAGTTGAACGTCGTGCTTCAGGTACAAATCAACGGTTGCCGATTCGTGGTTCTGTTCGTTCGGGCTGTGGATCAAGTTGAAACCGAACGGCTTGTCGCCGAGCGAACCTTTCAGCCGAACGATCGCGGACTCGATCCGTTCCAGCGCCAGTCCGGCCGCCCCGAAGAAGCCCAACATGCCCGCGCTGGCAATCGCCTCGACCACTTCGACCGACGCGATCCCGTTCGCCATCGCCCCGGTGACGTAGGGGTAGATCAATCCGTGGTCGGCCAGGAACGTCGCGTCGCCGAGGTTCGCCGGGTGGATGGCGGGCAGGATCGCGCGGATTGGCAGGCCCTCGGCATCGAAGCGACCTTCGCCAGCAATCGCGGGGCCTTCCGGTGTCTCGACGACCACGATCGTCCGACCGAGGTCGGCCAGCGCGGCCCGGATGGCCGTCGAGCCCGACGTGGTTGCGCCGGTTGAACGCCATCGGCCGGGGAATGCGATGCTAGGCCCGCGGTCGGCGGACATGAGGAGTCGAGTCCGGTGAGAGAGGCGGGACGGGCAATCGAGCGGCCGCCCGGTTAAGATAGGTTGTATTGGCGGACCTGGACAGCCATTCGGCCCGCTCGGCCGACCCGGACTTCCGCCGACCCTCACAATCGGTGCGATCCTCGCGACACGAACTCAATTCGCACGCTACAGTTGCACAACCCTCCGACCCTCGTAGCCGATCGACCCGCCATGACCGCCGAAGCGACCCAAACCCGCGAACGCCGAATCGTCCGTCGCCGCCCCCTGAAGAAGGGCGTGACCATTGAGGCCCGGACCGGTGCTCTCGGACTGGGGCCGAACATCGCGGTCGAGGCCCGCACGCTTTCCGACGATGGCTTGTGCCTGCACGTCACCCGCGAACTGGACAAGAACACCGAACTTGAGATTCGCCTGACCGGCATCGGCCGCAGCAAGCCGATGC
>JANLUE010000217.1:0-7440 GCA_031363325.1 Gemmataceae bacterium | reverse complement strand
ATCGCGGCGTCCGTGCCCGGCTTGCGAATCTCCGAGCATCTGCCGCGCTTGGCCCGGTTGGCGCATAAGTATTCGGTCGTGCGTTCGGTCAGCTTCAACAACCATAATCACACGCCCATGATCTACTACACGCTCACCGGGCGGAGCGTGGAGCGGCCGGCTGAGGACAACGACGTGCGCCCGCCGCAACGGTCGGACGCGCCGCACCTCGGGGCCGTGCTCGCGAAGTTTCGGCCGGCCCCCGAGGGCCGAGCGGGCTTCGTGGCGATCCCGGAGAACGCCGTTCGCAGTAGCTTGTCCGGCGAATTCAAACGAGCCCGGACTTTGCTTCGCGGCGGCGGGGCCGGGTTCCTGGGCCCACTGTTCGACCCGCTCGGCGTGAACGGCGACCCCGGCTCAAGCGATGCGATCCCCGCACTGAGTTCGCCGATCGAAGTGACGGGCGATCGGCTCGATCGCCGGGCATCGTTGCTCTCGGTACTCGATTCGCGGTCGTATCGCAGCGCCGCCGCGCAGTCGGAACTGCGTGGCCACGCCGTCGCGATGACCGGTACGTCCGGCGGGGCAAAGGCGTTCTCGCTCGATGGCGAAGCGCCGTCCGTCCGCGACCGTTATGGCCGTCATCGGTTTGGCCGAGCGGTTTTGCTCGCTCGCCGACTGTCCGAGGCCGGCGTCTCGATGACGGCGATTCACTTCAACGAAATGACCGTCTGCGATGGCTGGGACACGCACTCGAAGAATTTCCCGGCCTTGAAGGACGAGCTGTTGCCGATGGTCGATCAAAGCGTGTCGGCCCTGATCGAGGACCTGGATCAGCGTGGCCGACTCGGCGAGACATTGGTCGTCATGATGGGAGAGTTTGGCCGTACACCAAAGGTCAATGCGAACGGCGGACGAGACCACTGGGGTCTGGCACAGTCGGTCCTGATGGCCGGGGCCGGGGTCGCCGGCGGGCGCGTGATCGGCTCGACCGACAAGATCGCCGCGTACCCGACCACCGACCCAATTGACCCGGTCGACATTCACGCCACGATGTACCACTGCCTGGGCCTCGACCCCGAAGCGACGATGTACGATTCGTTGAAACGACCGTATCCACTTTCGACGGGGCAAGTCATTCGATCGGTGATGGGTTGATCACGATTCGGTGATTCAGCGAATCACAACGCGGCTTCCAATGTCCAGCGGTTGAATGCTACAATTTGAAAGAAGGGAGGGGCCATGACACCAGTCGAAACCGATCAGCAGGACGAAGATATATCCGTCGCGGCACTCAATGGCCTACGAGACGCGAGCGATCGGGCGCTGAAGTCCGGGCGCCCCGTAGTACTCGTGCGAAACGGGGAGTTGCTTCGAATCTGTGACGGCGTTGCGACGGTAATGAAAACGTTGCCGCCAAGACGAACGGTTGCGGATCGCCGTCGAGTCGTGAAGCCGTGAGCGACACGATCCCTCGCGTTCGCATGTTTGCCGGGCCGAATGGTTCGGGCAAGACAACCGTCAAAAAATCGCTCGGCATTTGCTTCGCACTTTGATCCAATCGAAACGATGTCCAAGCCGCGTTGCGAGAATCCGTTGCAATATTCAAGTCGTTCCGACAATGTCTCCTACCAGTTTGGCCATTTCATGGCGATCGCGTATTCGCCAATTCGCTCATATGATGGGCAGACGTGATTGAGGTTCGAAAGAAGTTCTTGGTATCGAGCCTCAGCTTCGCTGAGCCTACATCGCCGTTCAGTTAGCATTTGCGATTCAGGATCCCAACAAACGATTCGATCGCCAATAAGTACGTAGTAGTCGAGAGGAATCTCGCCGTTGAATGTCAGTGACTGAATCGCTTCCTGATCCACTTCCGTACTCCAAACTCAAACGACGACTCGAATTGACTAGCCTACCTTCGCCAGCGCCAAACCGATTCGACGAACCACTTCGTCGCGGCCGAAGATCGCCAGCGTCTCGAACACGCCGGGGCCTTTTGACACACCGGTAACCGCCACGCGAAGCGGCTGGTTGATCGCGCCGGACTTTTGGCCTTTGCCCGTGCAGTATTCGACGAGCGCTCGCTCCGTCGTGGCCGCGTCGAACGGTTCGCAACTGGCGAGCACGTCCTTCGCGCCGGCGAGCAATTCGGTGTTGCCCGGCTTCTTGAGCACGGTGTCGATGGCCGTCGGGTCGTAGTCGGGGTCCGCTTTCAGGAACGGGCCGGCGTAGGCCAGGATGTCGCTGAACAGTTTCAGCCGATCGCCCATCGCTTCGAGGACTCGACGCAAGCGCGTCTCGGTCGCCGGGTCGAGCGGCTCAACAACGAGTTTGGCTTTCACCAGGAACGGCACGCAGCCAGCGATCTTTTCGTCGAGCGAGCGTACCTTCATGTGCTCGCCGGCCAGCCAGTACAGTTTCTCCGGGTCGAAGCTCGCGGCCGAATCGTTCACGCGCTCGAGTGAGAAGTTCGTGATCATGTCGGCCACGGTCATGAACTCGGTGTGGTCGTCGAGCGACCAGCCGAGTCGGCCCAGGTAGTTCAACAACCCCTCGGGCAAAAAGCCGAGTTCGCGGTAGAACGCGACGGTTGCCGGGTTCAGGTCGTCGCGGGCCGCGATCTGCTCGTCGGTCCAGCCGATCGCGTTGAGTTGAGCGCGCACCTCGGGGGTGACGAACTTCGCCATGTCGCGCTTGCTGAGTTTCTTGTTCTTGTTCGGCGGCTTGACGCCGGGCAGGTACTTGGCGCCCGGCTTCGGGGCCGGCTCGTTGACGACGGGGATGTGCCCGAACTTCGGCAGCGGCGCGCCGAGCGCCTCCCAGAACAACACTTGCGTGTACGTGTTCGCGAGATGCTCGCGGGCCCGAACGACGTGCGTGATCTCGAAGGCGATGTCGTCGATCACCGACGCGAAGTTGTAGAGCGGGCTGCCGTTTGCCCGCAGAATCACCGGGTCGCCGACCAGGTCCGTTTGTTGCTCGCAGTGGCCGCAAATCAAATCCTCGACGACCGCGAGCCGACCCGTGGGCACCTTGAACCGCAACGTCGTGGGCTTCTCGGCGTAGAGTAGAACGCACTCGGCGGCCGACGTCTCGCGGTGTGGCCCGCGATGGACGTACGGCTTTTTGGCGACCTCCGCCGCCTTGCGTTCGGCGTCGAGTTCTTCCTTCGACAGGTAGTCGGGATAGGCGTGTCCGGTCTCGAGCAACTTGAGCGCGGCCGCCCGATACGAGTTGAGCCGTTGACCCTGGAAGTACGGCCCAAACGGACCACCGACCTCGGGGCCTTCGTCCCAAAGGATGCCGAGCCAACGGAATCCGTCGAGGATTGGCTGCAATGCTTCGGCCCGATTGCGTTCGGTATCGGTATCGTCGATGCGGAGGACGAACGTGCCGCCATGACGTTTCGCGAGCAGCCAGTTGAACATGGCCGTGCGAACGCCGCCGATATGGAGATACCCGGTCGGGCTGGGCGCGAAGCGAGTGCGAATCGACATGCCAATCTCTTGAGTAAGAAGCGATGTCGATTTTAGTCGGAGTGACCGAATTCGCCCTACTTGACCGCCCCGAAGCCCGCCCACCACCGGGCCGTGTGCGCCGAGACCGAGCCGAAACGCTCCCCCTCGGCCGAGATTGTTAGCCAGCGGACCGGTTCGCCATGGTCGTCGGCATAGAGCTCCTTTTGCTCGGCCAGGTCCCAAACGCGAATCTTGCCATCGGACCCGCCCGACGCGAGGTGTTCCGACTTCGGGTGAAACACGAGGTGATGCACCGCGTCCTCGTGGCCCGCCAGTTTGTACGTGAGCTTGCCGGTCGCGACGTCCCAAACGCGGATCGCGTTCGGCTTCTTGGCCAGGCCCGACCCGGTCGCCAGGCGCTTACTGTCTGGACTGAACGTGACAGTGAGCACAGGGCCTTCGTGGCCTTCGAGCACGCGAAGAAGCGTCGGCTTCGCGGCCGTCGCGTCCCAAAGCTTCACCGTCTTGTCCACGCCCGAAGTGGCCATCCACTTGCCATTCGCGGAAACCGCGATCGCCCGCACTCCGCCCGAATGTACCACGCCGAGGGTCGCGGCCAACTTGGCTGTACCCACGTCCCAAATCTTGATCGATCCGTCCGAGCCACCGGTCACGAAGCGCTTGCCGTCCGACTCGATCGCGAGGGCCGTCGCGGCGCCAGGCGTGTGGGCCGAAATCGTGACGATTGGCTCGGGGATGTCCGGCTTGGCCTTGCCGTTCGAGTCTTCCATCGCCTTGTGATGGGCCCGAGCGTCGGCCACGTCGAAGACCCGGAGCGTCCCATCGGTACTCGTCGTGGCGAACCGCTTTGAGCTGGGCAGAAACACGGCCCCGGTGATCGGCTTCTTGTGAGCGGGGAACGTGAAGAGTTGCACGATGCGCTGATCGGTCGGGAACACGACCAGGGTTCCGGAGTTGAACGCGAGTAAGGCGTACTTCGTCTCGGCGTCGAGCGTGAACACCGTGCCCGGATCGTCTTGCAGACTGAACAAGCCGCGTTGCCGGCCGACCTGAGCCGACGCGAACAGAGTTGAGATCAAGAAGAGGGCGAGTGCCCGAACGGACATGGAGTGGCTCCCGTGACGTGTGGTCGAATTGAATTCTGGCGGAATCGGCTGGATTTCGCAACGGCGCTTCGGAAACATAACCGTACTCTTGGATCGAAGCGGGAGTTTGTGATGTCCACCGTCGCCCCGGAACTCGGCACCCTGACGATCCGCCGGGGCGAGTCGGCGTCGACTCTCCGTGTCGACCGAGCGACATGGACGTGGGTCGATCATGCGGGCGGTACCGAGTTGGTCTTTTTCCTCAGCGCTCAGTTCGAGGTGGGCGAACCGGTCGACGACGAGGGCTACGCGCACCCGGGGGCGTGGATGCAAGTCTTCGTGCCGCTCCTGGCCGATGTTCCCGATCCGATCGCATTCAACCGCGGACTGGAAGATTCCGTCCACCACATCCCAAGACGAGCCGACGTGCCGGCCTCCATGTTGTTCGACTACGAGTTCAGCACAATCGTCCGCTTCAAGTTCGCCATCGACCACAACAAGGGCAGTCCCGGATTGGTTCATCTCGACTGCGAGGGCCGAACGGCCGGCGGCCCCAGTGGCGATCCCCCGCCAATTCGCTTCGCGATCGCGTGCCGGTTCAACTGGAATGGGCGGGTGCAACTCGGCGACCGAACTTGGGCTCAGGCGAATCGGGACTTCGTCCGAATCTCCGTGGCCAATCCCACAGCGGACGAGGCTTGAGCGTAAGAAACTGCCCGATCGGTTTAAGATCAACCGCCGGTTGGCGGTATCATACTTCTAGCCCGCTCGCTTCCGTCAGGACGCTTCGATCATGACCCGACTCGCCTTTGGTTCGGTGTTGGCCGCCCTGATCGCCATCGCGCCGGCGTTCGCCGACAGCCGCATCAAATCGGCCGTCGCGACGGTCGAACCCGCGACGGCCCGGCCGGGGCAAGTTGTGACGTTCAAGGTGACGGTCGAGATTCTCCCGGGCTTTCACACCTATCCGACCGTCCAGAATGACAAAAAGGAAGCGGCGAGCGTCGTCAAGCTTCAGCCGCCCGACAATGCCGATCTCATCTTTGTCGAACCGCCAGTCGATCCGCCCGGTGCGAAGTCCCACCCGGGGCCCAACGGAGGATTGCTCGATTATTACACAGATTCGATTACCTGGGAGTTCAAGGCGATCGTTTCTCCCCGCGCTCCCGCCGGACCGCAATCCGTCGCGTTGAAGCGGGCTCTCTTCATCGTCTGCGACGAATCGAATTGTCTTCCCGAATCGGTCAAGCTCGCCGCCAAATTCACCGTGGCGGGCGAGCCCGTTCCAGTCGAGGACAAGTACCGCGAGGCCGTGGACAAAGTTCTCGCCACGCGGGCCGCGCCGAAAGTCGAACCAAAGGCGACGCCGACCACTCCCGACGCCGTCAAGTCGATTGGGCCGGCCCCGAAGAAGAACATCAAGCTCGTACCATCGCCCACGTACGAAGAAGAGTTGATGAGCATTTTCGATAAGCGATATCCAATCGAAGCGACCACGGCCGACGGCAAAAGTTCAACGGGGTTCGGCGCGTTCCTCTTGACGGCCGCCTTTTGGGGGATCGTCACCCTATTGACGCCGTGCGTCTTCCCGATGGTTCCAATCACGGTGAGCGTGTTCCTGAAACAATCGGAAAAACAAGGCACGAACCCGGTCGCGCAAGCGGGCGTTTATGCGTTCACGATCGTGGCGGTCCTGGGAATTTCAGCGATGGCGTTGCTCGAGATCTTCCGCAACCTGTCCGTCAATCCCTGGATGAACGTGAGCCTCGGGCTGTTGTTTGTGGTCTTCGCCTTGAGCCTGTTCGGCCTGTTCGAATTGACCGTGCCGACCTCGCTCGTGGACTTCACTTCGGCCCGCGAGAAGGGGGGATACGTTGGCACGATCTTCATGGGGCTGACTTTCAGCCTGATCTCATTCACCTGCGTCGCACCGTTCCTCGGTGGCTTCGCGGCCCTGGCCGCGTCCGGGAGTTTTTCGTGGGCCGAGCGCCTGGCCGGGGCGGTTGTGTTCGCCATCAGTTTCGCCGCGCCGTTCTTCCTGCTCGCACTGTTTCCGAGCCTGTTGAAGAAGCTTCCGAAGAGCGGTGGTTGGATGAACACGATCAAAGTCGTGATGGGCTTCCTGGAATTCGCGGCCGCCTTGAAGTTCTTCCGCACGGCGGAGTTGCGTTGGCTCGATCGACCGGTCGTGTTCACTTACGACATCGTGATGGCCCTCTGGATCGCGACGCTTGGCGTGTTGGCCGCTTATCTGTTCGGCCTGTTCCGCCTGCCACACGATCACGAGAAACACGAACACGTCGGCGTCGGTCGAATGCTGACGGGCCTGTTCGCCATCGGGCTCGGTGTGTACCTGGCCCCCGCGCTCTTCTCAGCCGGCGAAGAACGCAATCGGCCGACGGGTACGGTCTACGCCTGGGTGGACGCGTTCTTGTTGCCCGAACCGGCACAAGAGGAAGATTGGTCGGGAGATTTAAAGCGAAGCCTGGAAGCCGCTCGCGAAAAGAATGAGCTGGTGTTCGTCGACTTTACAGGTGTGACGTGCACGAACTGTAAGCTGAACGAAAAGAACGTGTTTACCAAGCCGGAAATACGCGCCGCACTCAGTCGCTATCGACTCGTGCAAATCTATACCGATACGATCCCAGGCGGTCTGTATGAATCGACCGTCGACGGCGGCAAGCAAGACGCGGACGCGGACGCCAATCGCAAGTTCCAGGAGCAGTTCTTTGGGACGTTGCAGTTGCCGCTGTACGTGATCATGAAGCCCGAAGCGAACGGCAAGGCGAGCGTCCTCGGCATCTATGCCGAAGGCAAGATCAACCGCGAGGACTTGTTCATCGAGTTCCTCAAGAAGCCGTTCGCGAAGTGAGCCCGTTAGCCGCGAGGCGCTAGCC
>JANLUE010000206.1:0-1517 GCA_031363325.1 Gemmataceae bacterium | reverse complement strand
GGTCGCGGACTCGCTTCGCAATCCGGAGCCCGAGTCCAAGGACTTCATTGGCGAAGCCGTGCAGTCGATTCAGGTCGATGGGCCGAACGGTTCGTACACGCTCACCCGCAATGGACCGGCCCCGAAGCCGCAGGCCCTCGGCGACAAGGCGGGAGCCGATGTCGCACTCTTGACCGCTCGACTCGCCGAAGGTTGGCGAATCGCGGCCCCCGTCACCGATCGGCCCGACCCCGCCAAGCTCAAGGTGATCCTTTCCGCCATCCCGGATTTGTGGGTCGACAAGTTTCTCGCCTACCCCGCGCTGCTCCAACTGGTTGGTCGCTGGTTGCCGGCCACGTTCATCGAAAAGGAATTGCCGAGCCAACTGGGGTTCGACTCGAACGGCATGAAGTTGACGGTGACGCTCGCCAACGGCTCGAAGCGTCAAATCGTGTTCGGCAACTCGACGCGGGCCGACCGCAAGACGGTCCCGGCGCCGCCTCCGCCATTTCCCGGAGCTCCGCCGCAACCGCCCAAGACGGTCGAGGAAAAGTACTACGTCGCCAAGCTCGAAGGCAGCCCGTTCCTGTTCGAGGTGAAGGGGGACAAGTTCAAGGACCTGTTCCTGCTCGACGAGCCGGCCGAGGGTCCGAAGTCCGAACCGGCCGGCACCGCGTTTCAGCAACTGCGCGACCCCAGCCCGGCGCGATTCGAACCCGATCAGGTCGTGAACGTGAAAGTCACTCGGGCTGGCCAGACGCTCGAAATCCACAAGACCAAGGGTGACCCGAAGGCGGAGTCACCGGCCGCAAAGGCCGATCGCTGGGACCTCGTGACACCGTTCGCCGGCCTGGCCGAGGCCAAACAAGTGACCGATTTGCTCGAGCCGATCGAACGACTCGCCGCGAAGAAGGGCGATGTGATCGATCGGCCGATGTTGCACCTTGCGACCGGCGGGCTCGGCGTGGCCGATCTGCTCGTCGGCGGGCTGACGCCCGAACTCGCGACCACGGTCACGATCGAGTCCGATCCGAAGTCCGGGCTGCCGTCGCGTACCGTGCGCTTCGGCGCGCCGAACGCCGACAAGAAAAAAGTCCTCGTCCTTGGGCCGGGGAACGATCGACTCAATGTCGTGGACGATACGGCCTTCACGGCCGTCGCCCGGCAACCGCGCGCCTACCGAGCCCTCAAGCTCTTCGACCTTGGCGACGATCGCGTCGAATCGATCAGCGTCGTCGGCGAAAAGTCGACGTTCCGGTTGCAGGAAAACGTTGGCACGAACGAGACGACTTATTCGATCACGCAACCGGTCGTCGCCGCGACCGATGCGGACAAATCGAAAAACCTGCTCCGCGATCTCGGCAACCTCGAAGCGACCGAATACGTCTACGACCCGCTGTCCGAAACGGAACAGAAAGCGATCGCGACTCTTCTGGGTACCTTCGGTGCGGACATCGTGAAGGCCGCGACCGGTTCGTTCGGGCTCGACAAGCCAACCGCGACCGTGACCCTGAATTTCGCCGGCCCGAAGTCGATGC
>JANLUE010000203.1:0-4272 GCA_031363325.1 Gemmataceae bacterium | reverse complement strand
GGTCGCGGAGACGCGAGAAGTTGGCCATACACCAATCGTGACAGGTTTTCGCGGCCAAGAAAAGACAAAACCCCCACGAATAATAGGGAATTCAAGCGTTCAGGGACCAAAAGTTACCCACACGAATCCGCGAAGAGCCTCTAAAACGATCGGTGGGAATGCGTAGTCAAAGAATGCGAGATCCACTGCCGCGATTTGCAAAATCGGTCTTCCCGATCTTCAACTACTGCTGACATAGATCGTCGCAGCGCGCTATGGCTACTTCGTCGAAATCCGAGTCCGGGATTTGCAATCGGGAGAGGAACCGGACGTTTTGAGCCAGTCGGCGATCGGCCCACGCCAGCCTGTCTGGTTTTTTCGCTTGGCGCAGTTGGGTGTACCAGCCAGACAACTGCTCTTCGACACTAAGGACTGTTATTGTGATTTCCGCGGTGGGAACGACTCCGGCGCGCTCACGCACCATTGGGTGCCCTTCCTGAAAGAGCGTCAGAGTGTCGGTGTCGAGAACGTACAGGTTCATTGGCCGTCGGGCTCGGCGTCTTTCTGGCGTCGGTAGTCCGCCATCGAGCGTTTCCAGTCCTCGATCCCAGGATCACCTTCGAACATGCCGGCGAACTCGATCCACGGGTTTTGTTGCGGCTGGACCGCGAGCTCCATTGAAATGAGTTCGGCCCCATTGCGGAGTCGTTTGCCAACCTGCTTCTTGAGCTTGGCGATCGCGTCATCGCGAGTCTTCGCTTCGGCGGTCGCCGGCAACGGCTCGCCGCTCGTGGCTCGAAAGCGACCCCTTCCGATCCGCTCAATCAGCACTTGAATTCCCACGGACGATCCCTTGTTTCGGTGCAGACCCGGTAGCCACCCATCAGCACTCATTGTATCGCATGAAGTCGTCCGATCGGAGACAGCCGACCTAACCCGCTCGTCCTGCTTAAACACCTCGCCGCCTTCTCTCGAGCGCGTGATCGAGTGACCGGCACGTTGGCAAGTCCGCAGAGTCGAGAGCATATTGGGACGGCTGTCGGTCGAACGGGCAGTGTCCCGAATCGCGGAGTCTCGAATCGGGATCCAACCATTTTGTCGGAACGCAACTTTTTCCCATTGCCCGGACATGTGTTCGCGAGTATACTACCTTGAGTTTGGCTCATCATCACGTCGAGCCGCAGTCGCACGTCCGGGCCGAGGTGTCGCAAATGACCCGAAATCAGACCACTTTTTCCGAAAATACGCCGAGTCAAACCGGCCCGGACTCGTCGAGGTGTCCCCGACTGGTCAAGCCACAACCACCGATTCCCAGTGCACTTCCGGCGAAAATTCGCCCGGAATCAAAGGATTTATGTTCGCTTGATTGTTCTTTCAACTACGCTAATTCCCAAACTCATGTCTTCAAAGCACTTGCGTCAATTGGTGACCCAAAATGTCCACAAATGTCACAAAAATACAAAGAAGTTTTTCGGCGCCGGCGATCCAGCACCGGCAGCCAATAAAGGGAAAGCGGCGGCGCTCGACGGACTTCGATGACAAGGGGCGTCGAAGAAACTTCGTCGGGCACGGCCTATGCTCCTTACAGCCGCTTCTTCGCACCGTACTTCGGCGGCTCCGGGTCGCCGACCGATTTCAGCAACATCTCGATGATGTCCTCGCTCGTCTTGCCTTCGGCCTGGGCCTGGAAGTTGGTGCCGATGCGGTGCCGCATCACGGGAATCGCGGCCTTGCGAACATCGTCGACGGCCACGCTGAAGCGCCCCTCCATGGCCGCGAACGCCTTGCCGGCCTGAATGAGGTACTGACCCGCCCGCACGCCCGCGCCGAAGTCCACCATCTTGCGGACGAACTCCGGGGCCGTCGGGTCTTTCGGTCGAGTCGCGCGCACGAGCCGGGTCACGAAGTCGATCACGAAATCGCCGACCGGCACGCTCCGCACGAGCTTCTGCAAGTTCACGATCGCCTTGCCGCTCAGCACCTTTTGAACTTCGCTCACTTCGTCTTTGGCGGTCATCGAGAGGATTCGTTTCTCCTCGTCGATGCTCGGATAGTCGACTCGGACGTTGAACATGAATCGGTCGAGTTGCGCTTCGGGCAACGGGTAGGTGCCTTCCTGTTCGATCGGGTTTTGCGTGGCGATCACGAAGAACGGGTCGGGCAAATCGTAGGTTTCCTGGCCGATCGAGACCTGGCGTTCTTGCATCGACTGCAAGAGGGCCGCTTGTGTCTTCGGTGGCGTGCGGTTGATTTCGTCGGCCAACAGGATGTTCGTGAACACCGGCCCCTGGACGAAGCGGAACTCGCGCTTGCCCTGGTCGTTTTCGTCGAGGATCGTGGTCCCGGTGATGTCGGACGGCATCAAGTCCGGCGTGAACTGGATGCGCTTGAAGCCGATGTCCAGTATCTGTGCGATGGACGAGACGATGAGCGTCTTGGCCAAGCCCGGCACGCCGACGAGCAGGCAGTGCCCACGCGTGAAAATTGCCGCCAGAATCTGCTCGATCACTTCGTTCTGGCCGATGATGACCCGCCCGAGTTGCTCGAGCATCTGCGTTCGAGTCTGGGAGAACTGGGTGAGGTACTCGCTGATGCGCTCATTCTGCACGGGGGACGGCCCTCGGGGGTGTTCGCTGGCTATTGTAAGGTAGTTTGCGGTCAGAGGACATCGGAGGACAGAAGACAGAAATCAGAGGTCAGATGACATGGGACAAACTGACAATTGCTGACGCAAGGTCTGTACTGAGTACTCCGTACTGAGTACTCAGTACTGAAGCCGAAATGAACTTCCCTCCTCTGACCTCTGACCGCCGAGGGTTGCCCCAATGATCGAGTCGTTCGCCGGGCTGGCCATCGTCAGCGTGTTCTCGTTTTGGTTCGTGGCCCTGGCCGTCGCCTACATCGGGCTGCGGATTCGGGACTCGCGGGCCGAGCAGCCGGACCCGGAGCTTGGGCTCAAGGCGGGGCTGTACTTCTTCATGAACGCGGGCATCTTGCTCGCCCTCTCCGGCGCGACCATGTCGGTCAGCGATTTGCTCGGCGACGCGTTCGACAACAACAAGAAGCCGCAACAACAGATTCAGCCGCCATTCGGCGGAGGCTTCGGGCCGGGGTTCCAACAACCTCCGCCACGCGGCAACGACGGACTGCTCGAAAGTGTGTCGCAACGGATCGCCTGGCCGCTCGTGATCTCCGGCCTGCTGACGGCATTGATCAGCCTGGCCGCCATTCGCCTGGGCACGAACGACGCCCGCTATCCGACCGTTCGGCGAACTTTCACTGGCTGGCGCCTGACCTCGGCCGGCATGTCGGCGATGGGCGGACTCATCGCGCTGAACTTGTTGTTCTTCGAGAAGAACCAGGCGAACTTGCGGCCGTATGGCTACGCGATCGGCGTTCTGGCGGTTTGGCTACCGACGCTCGCGATCCAGGTCTTCCTGATGAAGTCCTACTCGGCCTTGCCGTACTTCAGCCCGCCCAAGCCGAAGAAGAAGCGCGACTGGGACGAGGACCGCGAGCCCCGTCGCGAGTCCGAGGACGAAGACGATCGACCACGCCGACCGAGGAAGAAGCCACGCGAGGAAGAAAAGGATGCGGACTGATAAATATCGAAAGACACGCACTGACTCAATTGGTCGCGCGCCTACGCGAATCGGTCGAGCGGCTGGAATTGCTTCACGATGTTGACGCCGATTTACGACAGGCCTTGGACGGGCCGCTCCGCCAATTCAATTGGAATTCACTCGTCGCTCACTTCCCGATCTTGTGAATCGTGTTGTGGATTACGCCGGCGAATGGCCGGCCGTGGCCGCCCGTGAGTCGGTATCTGATTTCCATGCACCAGGTCGGCGCGAGGTCGGGCAAGTCGAGGCGTACCGTCTTGCCGTCGGCGCCGAGCGTTGCCTTGGCGACGGTCAATGGCTTCTCGTCGATGTGCTTCGAGCCATAGTCCTGGCTCCGCCTCAAGCCCCAGACCTTCACGCTGACGTTTTTTGCCTCCACCGACTTTGGGTCGAGCGGGTCCGTGAAGGTGAGTTCCACACCGCCGACCTTCGCCTTCAGTCCGACCGGCAGGTCGGCCGGCTTGCCCGTGAGGCGTACGCGGTAAAAACCGCCGGGGGCGGTTTGATTGCCGGCCCAGGCGAACATGCCGCACACGTACAGGTGTCCGTCGGTCGGGTGGAAGCGCGGCCTCATGACGCCGGTCGGGAACGTCGGTAGGGGCAGAGCGCACATGCCTCCCTGGGCCTGGCCAGCCACGGTCTCGTGCGGCACGACGTAGATCTTGCCCAT
>JANLUE010000200.1:0-4913 GCA_031363325.1 Gemmataceae bacterium | reverse complement strand
GCCCGCCGAGCGGAGCTCCGACCGGCCCGCCGGGCGGGATGTGACTCTCATCAACTTGATGGTCGATAGCCGAGCGCGTTACGCGAACTCACGAGAAGCGGCCATTGTGAATTCGCGTGACACCTCGACTACCTCAATCGTCCGATTCCAGCACCGCCAGGAATGCTTCTTGCGGAATCTCGACCTGGCCGACTTGTTTCATTCGCTTCTTGCCAGCCGCCTGTTTGGCCCACAGTTTTCGCTTGCGTGTGATGTCGCCGCCATAACACTTGGCCGTCACATTCTTACGCATCGCCGCGATCGTCTCGCGGGCGATAACGCGTGTTCCGATCGCCGCCTGTAGCGCGACTTCAAACATGTGTCGGTCGATTTCCTTGCGCAGCTTGGCGATCAGGTTGCGTCCGCGTCGATCGGCCTGGCCGCGATGGACGATCACCGACAACGCGTCGACTCGATTGTGGTGGACGAGCACGTCGAGACGTACCAGATCGGCCGCCCGGAACTCGCGGAACTCGTAGTCCATCGTCCCGTAGCCATGCGTGAACGATTTCAGTTTGTCGTACATGTCGTATATCACGTCCGCGAGCGGCAGATCGTAGACGATGATCGCCCGTTCGGGGCTGAGGTAATCGGTCCGAATGTACTCGCCCCGGCGCTCGGCCGCGAGTTGCATGATGTCGCCGATGTGCTTCGACGGCAACAGGAAACTGATGCGAACGATCGGCTCGCGGAACTCGGCGATCTGCCCCGAATCGGGCACGTCCTGGGGGTTGTTCACTGTCACGACCGTGCCGTCGTTTTTCAGAATCTGATACGTGACGTTCGGGGCGGTGTGAACCAGGTCCAAGTCCGATTCGCGCTCGAGCCGCTGGCCGATGATCTCGCGGTGCAACATCCCCAGGAAGCCGCAGCGAAATCCGAACCCGAGCCCTTCGGACACTTCGGGAATGAACGTGAAACTACTATCGTTGAGTTTGAGCTTGCCGAGCGCTTCACGCAAGTCTTCGAAGTCCTGGTTGTCGGTCGGGTAGAGCCCCGAGTAGACCATCGGCTGCGGTTCCTTGTAACCCGGCAAGGCGTGGGCCGTCGGGTTGTTGGCGTCCGTAACCGTATCGCCAATGTGCACGTCCTGAATGTTCTTCAACCCAGCGGTGAGGTAGCCCACCTGTCCGGTCGTCAGTTCGGAACACCCCACCATGCCGGGCCGGAACTGACCGATCTCGATGACCGTGAAGTCCTGATTCCCCCGCATCATCTTGATCTTCTGACCCGGCCGAACGGAGCCCTCCATGAGTCGAATGTAAACGACCACGCCCTTGTACGTGTCGAAATGACAGTTGTACACCAGGGCCTTGAGCGGCGCGTCCGGATCGCCGGGCGGCGGCGGAATGCGGTCGATGATCGCGGCCAACACTTCGGGGACGCCCTGCCCGGTCTTGCCGCTGGCGGCGAGGCACTCTTCGGGCTTCACGCCGATGGCCGTTTCCATCTCGGCCATGACGGCTTCGGGCCGGGCGGTCGGCATGTCAATCTTGTTCAAGACCGGCACGATGGT
Organism: Gemmataceae bacterium; assembly: GCA_031363325.1. Taxonomy (GTDB): domain Bacteria; phylum Planctomycetota; class Planctomycetia; order Gemmatales; family Gemmataceae; genus SIAJ01. The sequence continues at coordinate 3,358 of JANLUE010000200.1, read as the reverse complement.
CAGGTTGTTCTCGATCGCCAGATAGGCGTTTGCGACCGTCTGGGCCTGCACACCCTGGAACGCATCGACCAGGAGAATGGCCCCTTCACAGGCCGCGAGGGAGCGTGAGACTTCGTAGCTGAAGTCGACGTGGCCGGGCGTATCGATCAGGTTCAGTTCGTAAATGTCGCCGTCGGAGTGTTTGTGATAAACGCTGACCGGGTGCATCTGGATGGTGATGCCCCGTTCGCGTTCCAGGTCCATGTCGTCCAGGAGTTGGGCCCGGAAGTCCCGTTGGGAAATGGTGCCCGTCTGGAGGAGAAACTGGTCGGCCAGTGTCGACTTCCCGTGATCGATGTGGGCGATGATCGAGAAGTTACGGATCAAGCGCGGCGCGGGCATCGGGTCTCGCGTCGAAGGAAACGAGGGCAACAATTGGGTATTGTATCGAGGGAGACAGTGACTGGTCCATCATGGACGTGTGAGCCAACCCCAGATTCAAGCGTGCTTGCGAAACAGTGCGAGCGGAGTGATTCGAGTAGCGCTCTCGGGCAAAGTCATTTTCGTGAGCACTTGGGCCATCCCCATTGTGGCCGTGAAGAAGGCAGCTTCCGGAAGTTGGATCGTCGGACCGGGAACTTCTTTGATTCCGACGACAAAGACATCGGTCATCGACGCGTCGCCATATTTGAAATAGTGTGCGGAAATCGGCTCCGACATGCCGTCGTCCCGAATTTGACCCGCAATAATTCCCGAGTCGGTTTTCATCACAAACATAGAAGGAAGCGTGATCGCATCCATGAGCTTGGCGACCATGTCCAGTCCGGCGGTTTGCTCCTTCTTCGATTTGTGAGTTCCCGGTCTGGATTTGACTTCTTTCGCTTCCGCCTCGAACGCGAGCCGCCCGATCTTGAGCGCACTCTGATCGACGAACGCGACGGCCCCACTGGCAATGATAAGCGAACCGGTGGGAGCACTGCCGTAATCAGCGTTCAAGCGGCCAGTCTGGGAAAGCCGAGCGAGGACATCACCCACGAGTAAGTCCGCCGCGTCGTACACCTCTTTTCGGCCGACCGTCTTGTCGTCGGTCCCCTTGACTTCGCCGGAGACGAAGCCTCCGATTGACCCACGGCCACTCCGCTCCTTCGCGTCACGCGACGATTCCAATTGTTCAACAGTTGCGAGTCGTCCGCCGAAGAGTTGGGCATAAAAGGACGGAATGCGAACCGGATCGCGATACAAAAAGTCATACAATTCGGCCATCGGTTTTTCGGGCACCACGGCGATTCTCCTCGGTAAGTCGAGCGCGAAATGCGAAGAATTCCTCGGAAGATCCCGGCAACGCTCGCTCCAACTCGGTCAAAAGCGCTGGAAGAAGGTTGGCGGCCCGCCGACCGAGTTCGGTGACGGCGGAGAGTTGCTCCGGTGTCAAGTTTGGGATCGTGGTTTCGGGCTTCATGGGGGTGTTCTCGCGGCCTACCCTAATTCTAGCGACCCTTCCACCGGCTTGGAAGTCCTATGGGGCCAACGGCGTCCGCCAGACCGTTCCCGGCGCTTCGCCTTGAGTCGCGCTCGTTTCCGACGTAGCATGGCCTGATCCCACCGGCGTCTCGCACGCGGAGAGTTTGAGACCATGTCCGTACGCGCCGTCTGCCCCGAATGCGGGGCCACGTCCTCGCTCGAAGACTCGTCCGCCACGATCGTGACGTGCCGACAATGCGGGACCAAGGTACCGGTTCCGGGTGCCAAGCCCGGGCCGCCACCGTTGCCCAAATCGGTCGCCAAGTCGGCCCCGGCCGACGAAGGCTTCGAGGTCCTCGACGAAGACGACGACTCGTCCGTGGCCGTGGCCGATCGGGACGATTCGCCCCCGCGAACTCGCCGCCGACCGGACGATAGCGATTTCGACGAAGAAGGTCGGCCGGCCGTGCGCAAGCGTTCCGTCGAAAAGGACAGCGATTACGACCGACCGCGTTCCAGGCGCGAGGAAGACGAGGACGAAGAAGACGAACCACGGCCACGCCGCGCCATGAAAGATGAAGACGACGAAGACGAACCGCGTTCACGCCGAACGACGAAAGACGAATCAGACGAAGAGGACGACGACGAACCGCGTTCCCGGCGTGCCGCGAAAGACGAACCCGACGAAGAGGATGAAGACGAACCGCGTTCACGCCGAAACCCAAAGGTTGAGGAAGACGAAGGAGACGAACCGAGTTCCCGAAGCGCCGGGACGGATGAAGAGGACGAAGACGAACCGCGTTCGCGAAGTACGGACGACGAAGAAGACGATAGCGAGGAATACGAACGGCGCCCGCGGCGAACGCTTCAGAAGAAATCGAAGATGCCGTTGATCCTGGGCGGCCTGTTGGGGTTCCTGGCGCTCGGCGTCGTTGGCGGGGCGGTCGCGTACTTCCTGTGGCCGACCGGCAAGTCCGACGACACCAACGTCGCCCAGAACAATCCGCCGGTCGAACCCGGCCCGGGGCCAAAAGACCCCGGCGGGAACCCGCCAATCGTTCCCAAGGTGGTCGAACCGAAGGCGACCGAATTCGCCCGCACGAAGATCAACCTCCCGGGGCTGGCCCTGGGGGTTTGCACCGGGAATGGCGGTCGGCATCTCTTGATTCACTGTGCGCTGGAGAAGAAGCTCTTCGTCGTTGGCATGGCCGAACGACGCGTCGTCAAGGAAATCGAAACGGCCGGTGCCGGGACGATCGTCACCGCTGGCGCGACCAAGTTTCTTCTCGTCGATACCGAAGGCAAGAAGATCGAACGCTGGGACTTCCAGACGCTGCAGAAAGACGGCAACGGGCCTTTGCCGTTCGCGGGCAACGTGACCGAAGTCGTGCTCGGCCATTCGTCCGATGGGCCGGCCCTGGTCGTTTCCAACAACGGCGGCGCGACCGGCCAGCTCGGCTTCTTGAACATCGAGACGCTCGCGGTCGCCGACATGACCTGGAACAATCTGCCCGCCGGCAAGAACGTCGGCCAGATGACGTTTCGGGCGGCCGCCAATGGGTCGGCGTGGATGGGCACCGTTCGCGGCCGATCGACCAACGCGCCAATCTACATCGAACGCGACGGGAACGTGGCCAAGTACAAGTCCATTCTTCGGCCGCAAGCGGGCTTCGGCGCTCTCTCCGACGACGGCGTCTACGCGTTCTCGAAACACGGCATCAAGAAGCCGGCGATGGTGGCCGCTTCGGGCTCGGACCGGGTGAATCCGTCCTCGGCCGGCACGGTGCCTTCGTTGAACGGCCCATTCGCCGTGATCGTCTCGAACACCAACGACAAATACTTGGCCCGGATCGAGTCGCATGAACCGCAACACGAACTGGTCAAAATCGGCGAAGTACCCCGGCCGTACTCCGCGACC
>JANLUE010000174.1:0-3734 GCA_031363325.1 Gemmataceae bacterium | reverse complement strand
GGCTAGGGGGTGAGGTCTTCGCTCGCCGTGCCCGAGACCTCACCCCCTAGCCCCCTCTCCGAAGCGGAGAAGGGGAACCAAACGATTGCCAACGAATCCGCGAAGACCCCGTTGACTCAACAGTGGGGAGTCGGCGATAATACTCAACTGACTGTTCACCCCCACCGATTCCGACGTAGTGTTTTCTTGTGTATAGTCGTGGAACCCGCCTGCCCAGTGTCGTCCGGAGACCCCGAGCCATGAAGCGATGCGCCGTTGCGTTGGCCCTGCTCTCGATCGCGGCCTTCGGCCCGATCCAGCGAGCGGCGGCCGAGGATGTCGACACCGAGAAGCTGTACCAGAAAGTCGTGAAGTCGGCCGTGTTCATCGTCCAGACCAGCAAAATGGGCACGGCCACCGGTTCCGGCTCGCTGATCTGCGCCGAGAAGCGGCTGATCCTGACGAACCAACACGTCGTCGGCGAAGAGGAGAAGGTTTACATCCAGTTCCCGGTCTTCAACAAGAACGGGAGCATGATGACGGACAAGAACAAATACATGGAGCGAATCCCGGATGGCCTCGCCCTGATCGGCAAGGTCATTCATCGGGACAAGTCGCGCGACCTGGCGATCGTGCAGGTCGATTCGATACCGGCTGGAACTCCCGCGTTGCCGTTGGCCAAGAAGCCATCGGGTGTCGGGGCGACGACCTGGAACATCGGCAGCCCGGGGGCGGTTCACCAGTTGTTCAGCTTTACGGAAGGCAAAGTGCGGGCGCGTGGGCCGGATACGTTGAAGTTCCTGGAAGAGGACGGTGGCTTCCACGTCGTGAAAGCCTGGTTCTTGACGACGACGAACCCGGTGAACCCGGGCGACTCCGGCGGGCCGTTGTTCAACCGCGACGGCGAGCAAGTGGCCGTGACGCAAAGCGTTCTCCGCAGCGCCCAGCAGGTGAACAACTTCGTCGATGTTCAAGAAGTGCGGTCGTTCCTCGACGAGAAGAAGATCACGATCAAGGACGGTTCCGTGGCTCCGTCGCTGGCGAAAGACAAGGAGCCGAAGAAGGGCGGGCCGAGCGTGGTGCCGCCGAAAGAGACGGTTGCCAAGCCGCCGATGAAGGGCGAAGTCCGCAAGGATGAAGTTGTCAAAGACGTGCCTGAAGTCGACGCGGCCAAGGAAAAGGAAGCGGAAGGTGCGTTGAAGCGGGCCGAACTGTTCGCGACCGGCGACGAGAATCGGGCGACGTACATCGAGCGATTGAAGGACGTGACCAAGAAATACCCCGGCACGGCCGCTGCGAAGAAGGCCGAGAAAACGCTCAAGGATTTGGCGAAGAAGTGATTGGTTTGTTCAAGCCCCTCTTGCCCGGAGACCACGAAACATGAAACCCCTGCGCCTCTTCGCTCTCGTACTCGTTCCAACATTCGCGGTTTTCTCGTCGGCCCGCGCCGACGAGGAAGCTTCCGAAAAACTGTATCAACGGGTCGTCAAATCCTGCGTGTTCATCGTCACGCCGATTGGCGACATCGGCTATGCGATGGGCTCGGGTTCGCTGATCGACGCCGAGCGTAAGCTCGTACTCACGAACTGGCACGTGGTCGATGAGAACAAGGCCGTCTACATTCAGTTCCCGATGCTCAAGAAAGATGGTTCGGTGATCGTCGATAAACCGGCGTACATCAATCGGGCCAAGAAGCGCGAAATCGCGATGTCCGAAGTTCTCTACCGCGACAAGAGCCGCGATCTGGCGATCGTTCGGGCCGCGAACGTGCCATCCGGGACGCCCGCGTTGCCGATCGTCCGCAAAAGCGCGGCCGTCGGCACGACGACCTGGAACATCGGCAGCCCCGGGGCCGTCACGCAAGTCTTCAGCATTACGGAAGGCAAAGTTCGGGCGGTCGGACAGGAAAAATTCCCGGTCGGCGGCGGCGACGGGGCGTTCTTCGTGAACGCCCGGGTGCTTCAATCGACGAACCCAACGAACCCCGGCGATTCGGGTGGGCCGCTGTTCAACAAGGACGGCCACATTGTGGCCGTCACGGAAAGCGGTAGTCGGGCCAATCAACAGGTGAACAACTTCATCGACGCTCTCGAAGTTCGCGCGTTCCTCAAGGAGTTCGCCGTCAAGTGGAAGGACATCGCCCCAGGCGAAGACGACCCGGAACTGAAGACCGACCCAGCGTCTAAGGACAAGCCGCCCGCGAAGGGGCTCGTCGAGGGGACCGATCCGCAGAAAGAAAAGGACGCCGCTTCGCTGTTGCGCCGATCCAAAACGTTCGCCGAGGGCGACACGAATCGACCGGAGTACATCAAGCGGTTGAAGGAAGTATCGACGAAGTTCCCCGGGACCGCGGCCGCCAAGGAAGCGGAGAAGATCCTGAAGGGCCTCGACAAGTAAGTTCCCGCCTGCCTCGAATCGTTCGGCGGACGCGCACAGGCGTCGGCCGAACGGCACGTTTCCCGACTCCGACTCGCGGAGCCTTTGATGATTGCTTCCCCGACGCGGCGCCAGTTTCTGGGTGCTACGACGCTCGCTGGAATTGCCGCGCCTTCGATCCTCGCCGCACCGCGTAACGGGCCGATCCGTTCGTGCGTGCTCGTGTTCTTCTACGGCGGGCCGAGCCACCTCGAGACGTTCGACCCGAAACCCAATGCGCCCGCCGAAGTGCGCGGCCAATGGGGCACGATCGCGACTTCGGTACCGGGCGTCCGCTTCGGCGAGCACCTGCCGCTCACCGCCCGGTTGATGGATCGACTCGCACTCGTGCGCAGCTTGCATCATCCGATGCGGAACCACAATTCGGCGGCGGCCGAGGTGCTCACGGGCCGCACGCCCGCCGGCGGCGACCAGGAACTACTGACCGACGACCCGCTCGGCCTGCCGACGCTCGGCTCGTCCGTCGGCTACGCGCTTGGCCGTCGTGCCCACCTGCTGCCGTACGTCGCCTTGCCGTACACGCTCTACAACGTAGTGCAACTGCCGGGACAAACGCCCGGCCTGCTCGGCGGGGGCTTCGATCGTTTCCAGGTCGATGGCGACCCGAACGCGGCCGACTTCCGAATCCCATCCCTCGACGTCGGCGCGGGCCTGGCCGGGCGAGTCGATTTGCTACGGCGACTCGACCCGAAGGGCGGGGCGGGTCGTTCCGGTGGCTACCGCGAACGCGCTCTTGGCCTCGTGACCGCTCCCGACGTGGGCCATCTATTCGACCTGTCGGCCGAATCGGCCCGGTCGCGTGAACGCTATGGCCGCACTCGCTTGGGCCAAAGTTTGCTCCTCGCCCGGCGACTCGTCGAAGGAGGCGTGAACTTCGTGGCCGTCTACGATGGCCAACGAAACGGCCAGGAAGCGAACTGGGATAGTCACGAGAAACTGTTCACGCGACACAAGCAACTCGTGCCCCCAGCCGATCGCGGCCTGTCCGCCCTCATTGAAGACCTCGACGCGCGTGGCCTCCTCGATTCGACACTGGTGCTCGCGCTCGGCGAATTTGGCCGGACACCCAAGGTCAATGCCTCCGGTGGTCGAGACCACTGGCCCGATTGCTACACGGCGCTTCTCGCTGGCGGTGGAGTTCGCGGCGGCACGGTGTTCGGCGCGAGCGATCGAATCGGCGCTTACCCGGCCTTCGACCCCGTCACCCCGGCCGACCTGGCCGCCTCGATCTTCTGGCGCTTCGGCCTCGACCCGACCGCCGAGGTCCGCGATCAAACCGGCCGACCGTTCCGCCTGTCCGAAGGCGAACCGATCACGCG
>JANLUE010000154.1:0-1796 GCA_031363325.1 Gemmataceae bacterium | reverse complement strand
CGTCGCGGCGGCCGGGTTCCTGCTCATTACAATCTTGACGCAAATGCCCCTCCCCTGGCTGCCCAGCCCGCCGAACCAGGAGGGGACCTATTTGTTCGTGAGCAAGAACGCGATTGAAATGTTGGCGCTCCTGGCGTTGATGGGTGCCCGCACGGGCCAGTGGGCGGGCGTGGACGCGTTGATCAAATGGGCCTTCGGCCGAAAGAGGGGGTGAGCAGATGGCGACGGAAACGGAACAACTACCGGATATCGAGATCGACTACTCGAAGTTAGTTACCGAGGACGAGGAACCATTGGATAGCGTCTTCCAGGAACGGCAACAAAAGCTTTTCACCGACTCGCTCTATGCGTCGTGGAAGTCGCCGAACCATCCCTGGTGGGCGGCCTCCAACGTGGGCGTGTTCTATCGCGAAGGCGCGCCGGCCATCGTTCCCGATATGTTTCTCGCCATCGGCGTGAGCGGTCCACCTGATATCACAGTCAAAAAGGGTCATTCGTACTATATTTGGCGCGAAGGACAGCCACCTGACCTTGTCGCGGAAATGGTCTCGGAGAAGACGGGTCGCGAAAGCACTCGCAAGCTACAAATCTATTCGCAAATGCGGGTGGGCTGGTACGTGCTCTTCGATCCGGCCTGTCGCCTCTCCGACGAGCCCTTGAAGGTATTCGTACGGAATGAACTCAAACTCGTTCCGACCAAGGATCGCCTGTTCCCATCGATCAATCTCGGCGTGACCATCGCCCGCGGCGAGTTCGACGGATTCACGGCCGACTATTTGCGCTGGACGGACGGTACGGGCGCGATTCTGCCGGCGAAAATGGAATTGGTGGCCGAGGTCACCCAACGCGCCGCCGAGGCGATGAAGCGGGCCGACAATGAGGCGGAACGGGCCGACGATGAGGCGGAGCGAGCCGACCTCGAACGAAAGCGGGCCGAGCAAGTGACTCGGCAGCGGGACGAAGCTCGATTGAAGGCCGACCACGCCGAGTCCGAACTCGCCCGCATGGCCGACTTGCTCCGCAAAGCGGGCATCGATCCGACTTCCGCCAACTGAACGATACGAATCAATCAATTGACATTCGACTGGGAGATACCTATGGCCCTCGACCTCACCGCCGAACACAAAGAACTCGGAAAGGCGAACACCAACGCGGCGGCGGCGGAACTCAATCGCCGCGGGTTCATGAAGTCCATGGCGGCCGGTGCCGTCGCGGCACCGATCGCGGCCGGGATCTACTACGGGTATGAGGCCTACAAGGGCAAGCCCGTGAAGGCCGCGCTCATCGGCTGTGGCGACGAGGGGGGCGTTCTGCTCGGCGAGCACGACCCCAAATTCGTCGAGATCGTCGCGCTGTGCGATATTCGGCCGTACAACCAAAAGCGAATCATCGAAGGCGAAGGGGCGGCCTCGCTTCGCAAAGGGTATGGATTCCACTACGGCAAAGATGCCGCCGCGAAGGTCGCCAAAGATCACATGTACACGGACTACGAGGAGATGCTCGCCAAGGAGAAAGATGTCGAGATGGTGATCATCGCCTTGCCGTTGCATCTGCACGCCAAGGCGTCGATCGCTTGCATGAAGGCCGGCAAACACGTGTTATGCGAGAAGCTGATGGCTCGCACCATTGGCGAGTGCAAGGAGATGATCAAGGTCGCCAAGGAAACGAATCGCATCCTGTCGATCGGCCATCAACGCCATTACAGTCTGCTGTACGCGCACGCGACGGAAATGATCAACGCCGGCGTGCTCGGGGACATCAAACACATTCGCGCCCTGTGGCACCGCAACTTTTCG
>JANLUE010000141.1:0-2027 GCA_031363325.1 Gemmataceae bacterium | reverse complement strand
TACGAAACGTTCTCGGTGAACGCCCTGGCCGAGCAGGACAGCGAAGGGTTGAAGGCGGCGTTCGGTGAGGCCGACGCTTCCGTCGCGTTGAAGAGTCAGGAAGGCACCGGCCTCTTCCGCGAACTGGAGACATTGGCCAAGGCGAACGAGAAACACGATCGGCCGGTGCTGATTCATCTGTGCGCCTTCGGCATCGCCGACGAAACAGACGTTTACGTCTTGCCGTCGAAGGCTCAGCCGGGGCGGCCGGATGGTTGGCACAAGCTCGGCAAGGTGCTCGAAGCGGTCGCCGGCGTTGGTCCGAAGCACGTGTTGTTGGTCCTCGACTTGAGGCCGGTCACGGACCCGCGGCTCGGGCAAAGCGGCGACGAGTTGTCGAAGAAGTTGCACGCGGCGCTGGCGAAGGACACCTCGGGGATTTTGATCGCCGCCCAGTGTGCGCCGGCCGAATATCCCTACGTGTCGCCGGAACTCGGCCGTAGCGTGCTGGCCGAGTTCCTGTGTCGCGGCCTGGCGGGCCACGCGGATGGTTGGGGCAAGGACGGGGCGATCGACAACCGGATCAAGGCCGGCGAGTTGGTCGCTTATGCTCGGGCCCATTTGACATCGTGGTTGAAGCGGCACGATGCCCCGCTCGCGGTCCCCGTGCTATACGGCTCGGGCGAAGACTTCACGGTGCGGACCGTGAGTCAAGTGGGGGCGGTTTCGACGGAGTTACCGAGCCCGCGCGAGCCGTCCGCGAAGATCTTGGCGGGTTGGAAGACGCTCGACGATTGGGCAACGGCCAACGTGCCGGCGACGGCACCGCGAACGTTCCGCGAAGCGCAGGAGGTGCAACTGTTGGCCGACCGCCGTTGGAATGGGGGCCGCGATTCGAAATTCATCGAGGCGGAGTTGGCCGAGCGGTTCGAGCGGCTCGGCAAGCAGAAGGACCTGTTCGCCCTGACGCCGTGGAAGTTGCCGACCGTGGCGCGTTCCCACGCGGCGGCTCCGAAGAAAGCGGAGGAACTCCGACCCGCGCTCGCGGACCTGATCGCCGCGTTGCGCGACCCCGCGACGAAGCCGGACGCGTTGGCCGCGAAACTCGGCCCGCTTAAGGCGAAGCCCCCGGACGTGGCCCCGTTCGACGCGATCGTCGAAGTGTTCCTGGCGTCGATCGCGGACCCGAACGAGGACTTGAAGGTCGAGCAGCTCGCGGAGTACCTGAAGGTGATCCGCGGCTTGGAACCGAGGCCGACCCACCTGGAGATTGCGTACCTCGCATTGGTGGCCGATCCGACGATCGACTACCGAGACCAGTGGCCGCCGACGTTGCCGCGAGCCTTGCTCCGAGCGGCGCTGGCGTCCGAGCGACCGGGCGCGATTCGCGGTCGCGGGTTCGAGCGGATTCGCGACGAGTTGGCGGCGGCGGACAAAGACTTCCGCGAGGCTTTGCTGACGTTGTTCGTGCCGGACAGCGAAGCGTGGCGACAGGCGGTCGCGAAGTTTGCTGGCTTGCCGGAACGGTACGATCGGCTCGCCGACCTCGGGACGGCGCAGGCGAACGCCGTCGCGGAGTGGGAACGGGCCGTTGCCGTGTTGCCGACGGTCGGTGATTTTTCGCCGAGCGACGGGTCGGCGGCGTCGGCGCTGGACGACGCGTTCTCGGACCTCGTGCGGAAGTCGCGGGCGTTGCGAACCGCGATCGATGGAACGCCGGGGGCCGACACGCTGAAGGACCGGGCTCGCGAAGTGAATTTGGCCCGCGAGGAGTTGCTGCGGCTGCTTCGCAAAGAGTCGGCGGCGGACGCCCCGATCGAGTTGCGGCATCAGTTGAAGCTCTCGGTGTGGACGCCGGCCCAGCGGGCGTGGATCGTCGAAACATCGGACCGGACGGCCGCGAAGTTGGCGACCGAGGCGCTCGCCGAAAAACTGGAGCCGGCCGCGACGGAAGTGAAGTCGCCGCCGCCGGACGACCCGCGTGGGGCGAACGCCGCCCAGCGGCGCGCCCGCCGCGCGGGCGAGTTACTCGACCTCGTGGGCCTCGA
>JANLUE010000393.1:0-13163 GCA_031363325.1 Gemmataceae bacterium | reverse complement strand
TCAGGCCGAAGGCCTGTCAGCCCTCAGCCCAGGGCAAGGGGCGAAACCCCGCCGCCCTGGGTCGGGGGCATACCGAAGAGTGCAGCCCTTCGGGCTGCGAGCCGAGAGATTCAGCCATGCCTCAATCATTATCCCGCGTGTTGATTCATTTGGTGTTCAGCACCAAGAATCGCGAGCCGTTCATAGCGCCCGAATTGCAAGACCGGGTGTTCACCTATCTCGGCGGAACGCTCAACGCTCTCAACTGCCCCGTGATCCGCGTTGGCGGAATAGCGGACCATGTCCATCTGCTCTTCGTGCTGGCGCGAACGCTTTCCATCAGCAATGTCGTCGAACAGGTCAAGAAGGAATCGTCGAAATGGGCCAAGGAACACGTTCATCCCGCGTTTTATTGGCAGAACGGGTATGGGGCGTTCTCCGTCAGCCCGTCGAATGAGCCGGGCGTACGGGCGTACATCGAGAACCAGGAAGAACATCATCGGGTACAGACCTATCAGGATGAGTTTCGCGCGTTACTGCGAAAGCATGGGATCGACTGGGACGAACGATACGTTTGGGATTAGAGGCGCGACTCACAGCCTTCGGGCTACTGGGATCTGTTTGGACGGCCCAACCCAGGGCGGCGGGGCTTCGCCCCTCGCCCTGGGCTGAGGGCTGAGGGCTGAGGGCTGACAGGCCTTTGGCCTGTCGCACCTCGATCGGGAGCGGAGAGGGTTGATGACCAAGCCCATCGAGGAAATCCTCACACCCAAGCCGGTGGCCCGGCCGCGCATCTACGCCTATTCAATCGACGACTCGGCGCACCTGGGCCTCCTCAAAGTCGGCCAGACCTCACGAGACGTGAAGCAGCGGATCGCCGAACAACTCAAGACGGCCGCGATCAGCAACTACACCATTGAAATGGATGAGTCGGCGGAGCGCGACGATGGCACGATTTTCACCGACCATCAAGTGCGCGCGGCGCTCGCAAGAAAGGGATTCAACAAACACAAGCTGGAGTGGATGAGCTGTTCGCTGGCCGACGTGAAGACCGTGCTCGCCGAGCTGCGCACCGGGCAGGCCTTCATTGGCACACATCACGAGACATTCGCGATGCGGCGAGAGCAGGCGGACGCCGTGAACAAGACCTTCGCCTATTTCCGTTCGATCTGGGCCGAGAACAAAAAGGCTGTCCCGCGCTTCCTTTGGAACGCGAAGATGCGCTTCGGCAAGACGTTCACGACCTATCAACTCGCCAAGAAGCTCGAAGCCAGACGCGTGCTGGTGGTGACGTTCAAGCCCGCCGTCGAGGACGCGTGGCAAACGGACCTCGAATCCCACACCGATTTCAACGACTGGCAATACCTGTCAAGAACTTCGGGAGGCGACCCATCGGGAGTTTCGTCCCGGAAGCCCCTGGTGTATTTCGGTTCGTTCCAGGATCTTCTTGGCCGCGACGCGGCGGGCAAGATCAAACACGACAACAAATGGATCCACACGGAGAAGTGGGACCTTGTGGTGTTCGACGAATACCACTTCGGCGCGTGGCGGGATTCCGCGAAAGAACTGTTCGAGGGCGAGGACGATTCGGTCGCCAGGGAAGAAACCAAACTCGAGTACGGCAAAGGCCTCGAAGGAGTGAACGCCGACCTTCGTGAACTACAGACCGAGTTCCTGTCGATCACAACGAAGGCGTACGTCTACCTGTCCGGGACGCCGTTCCGGGCTCTGTCCACTGGCGAATTCATCGAAGAGCAGATCTTCAACTGGACGTACACCGACGAGCAGCGCGCCAAGGAGTCCTATGCGACGAAGCACGCCAGCAAGCGAAACCCCTACGGCGCACTCCCGCAGATGCGCTTGCTGACTTATCGAATGCCGGACGAACTTCTGGCGATCGCCAGCGATGGGGAGTTCAACGAATTCGATCTCAATGCGTTTTTCGAGGCAACGTGGATTACTCAACGGGAACGAGCAATCCGGGAAGGCACGGTACCACCGTTGACCACGGATCGAACGAAAGAACTTCGCAAGCACATTCTTGAGGAGAACGAAGGTGCCCAGTTCAAGCACAAGAGCGACGTGCAAAAGTGGCTGGACATCATCCGTGGCGGATACCTGGTCAAGGAGGTCGAGTATCTGAAGACGGGCACGCGGCCGCCGTTTCCGTATTCGGATTCGCGCCTTCTGCCCTACCTGCAACATTCGTTCTGGTTCCTGCCCAACGTGGCGGCCTGCCACGCCATGGCGAACCTGTTGGCGGAGCGACACAACACTTTCTGGCACGACTACCAGGTGATCGTCGCCGCCGGGGCTGATGCGGGCATCGGGCTCGAAGCCTTGCCGCCCGTGCGCAAGGCGATTGGCAGCGGCTTCGAGACCAAAACCATCACGCTCTCGTGCGGGAAACTGACCACCGGCGTCACAGTGCCGCCGTGGTCTTCGATCCTGATGTTGCGCAACCTCAAGTCGCCGGAGAGTTACTTCCAGGCCGCGTTCCGCGTACAGTCGCCGTGGTCGATCAAGAACCCCAATGGCGACAACCCGAACGAAGAAGAGATTCTCAAGCCGATCTGCTTCGTGTTCGATTTCGCCCCCACCCGTGCGCTTCGGCAACTCTCCGAGTACGGGATCGGCCTGTCGCCGAACGAGCCGAACCCGGAGAACGCGGTCCGGGACCTCGTGTCGTTCCTGCCCGTGCTGGCTTACGACGGCGCGAACATGACTCAGGTCGACGCCGGCGGCATTCTCGACATCGCGATGGCGGGCACCTCGGCGACGCTCCTGGCCCGCAAGTGGGAAAGCGCGTTGCTCGTCAACGTGGACAACGTCACGCTCCGCCGCGTTCTGGAGAACCCCGAGGCCTTGGCGGCCGTCGAGCGGATCGAGCGTTGGCGGGCGCTCGGCGACCACATCATCGAAACGATCATCAACAAGAGTGACCAGATCAAGGAACTCAAGAACAAAGCGAAGGACAAGAAGCTCACGGAGAAACAGCAGAAGCAACTCACCGAGCTGGAGAGGGAATTCAAGTCCAAGCGCAAGCAAATCCAGGAGAAGCTGATCAAGTTCGCGACGCGAATCCCGGCGTTCATGTACCTGACCGACTTCCGCGAGAACACGCTGCAGGACGTGATCACCAAGCTGGAGCCGAAGTTGTTCCTGGCCGTGACCGGGTTGACGGTGACGGACTTCCACCTGCTCGTGCGTCTGAAGGTGTTCAACACTGAGCAGATGAACCAGGCGGTGTTCGCGTTCCGCCGCTACGAGGACGCGTCGCTGCGCTACACCGGCATCGAAAGCCACGACGGGCTGACCCACTACGGGCTGTACGACACGGTTGTGGCGAAGGAGTGACGGGGCGGTCGACGCAATTTCGCCAAACCACGGCCGATGGCGACTGGCACGCTCGATTGGCGATTCCAGCCTTTCGCGATTCCACACGATCGAGCTAATTCAATCGCGCACCAATTCCAGAGACGCCCAGAGCGACGGGTCTTCGCCGAAGGGAAAGTCGCGGTCGGCCCCGGGGGTTTGTTCGCCGCGCTCGAAGTCGCGGACCGCGTAGAACACGCCGAGGCGCGGGTATTGTTCCGGGTCGAAGCCCGTCAGCACGTTGGCGCTCAGGAACGCTTCGATGCGATAGCCGTTCTTAGTGCGTTCGTATTTAAACGGCACATCGGCGCTGGTCGCCAACGGCGCGTCGAGAAGGGCTCGATGTATCTTCGTTTGCAGGAAGGCCGGCTCGCCTTTTTCCGACCCCCCGCCGGCCGCGAGGAAATGAAACTGATGGCACGTCCGCGTGGCCCGGTGGCCAGTCCGGTCGCCGCGCGTATCGATCCACAATGTGACGCCGTCCGATTGCCGGGGCCGATCGATGTCGCCAATCGGGAAGTTGTCTTTGCCCTTCACGTCGACCGAGAGCCCGAGGCCCGTCTCGCTCCAGCCGAGTCGAACGTCGGCGAAATTCGGGGCCCCGTCGAGATCGGCGAACGGGTCGAGGCGACACGATTCCGGGAGATTAATCAGGTTGTCCTCGTCGCCCGGCAGGGCCTCAATGTAAGGACAGGCGTAGAGCATGCGGACGAGGAATCGGTTCGGCACGAGCGGCATCTAGCACCCTTCGAGCGTGGTGAGCGAGCCCGCGAAATATCTTCGCATCATCGCGGTGTGCGACGAAAAAGCCAGGTCGGTTGGCCCGTCGGCGATCGGTCGCTCCAGCGTTTCGGCGGTCGCCACGAAGTCGGGTAGATCGGCTGCCGCGATCGCCGGCGCGAGTGCGAAGATCAACAGCGAGTCGTCGCCAGCCGAGTAAACGCCGCAGACCCGCAGGCCGATTGGGTCGATTCGCAGGCCAGTTTCCTCTCGAAGCTCTCGCGCCGCCCCCACCGACCACGTCTCGCTCGCTTCGAGGTAGCCGCCCGGTAGTGCGAGTTTCCCGGTCGCGACCCCGAGGCCACGGCGAACCAACAGTAAGCCGCGTTCGACCGGTTGCAATACGACGGCCACGGGCAGCGGATTGCGATACGTGACGCGGCCGCAATGCGAACACGAACGCGGCCAGGCGACGGTCGCGTAGGCCGTCCCGCACGAATGGCAGTAGAGGTGGGCCGGCATGCTCACACTTCGACCTTGATCGTGAGCGAACCGGCCTCGGGGTCTTCGGTCATTTCCTTGATCTGACCCATCTGGCCGGCCTTCGTCTTGAGCGCCTCGCGCGTTACGGAGTTGACCGCCTCGTTCAATTCCTTGCGGACCTCGCCGAGCGCCCGTTCGAGGTCTTCGGTCGCTTCGCCCTGAAGTCGTTCCTGTTGCCGCTCGGCCCGGCGATCGAGGTCGGCCTTCGCCTGTTCGGACAGTTGCTTGCGAACATGGCTCTGGCGCGGGCCCACGTCGTCGTAGCCCCAGCCTTCGCGCTCCGCTTCGAGTTCGACCTTCTCCTGGCGCTCGGCCTTCACCGTCACTTCGCCCGCCAGCGGATCGACGGACACCGTCACGCCATCCTTGGTGCGAACCATCTTGCCGTCCTGCTCCTCGAACCCGCGGGCGGCGAGTTCCTTCTTCAGCAACTCGGCCATCTGGTCGCCGGGGAGGATTTCGAGAATCTCGAGATCGGAACAGACTTCATCCGAGGCGGCGAGGTCCTTGGCGACGCTCTCTTTCACGCGGATGCGATAGGCCCGGCTCATGCGGAAGTCCTCGGCTACTTGGAGAGTCGGGCCAATTGGGAGTTCTCGTACGTCTCGAGCCATCTTCGCTGGACCGGCGTATCGGGCACGACGCAGCCCCGCGCTCGTCCAACGCGCGCGATCGCCGATTCAAGTTCCTGGCCGGCGGCCACGAGCAACGCGATCGCCAACAGGCCGGCTCGACCGACACCTTGTCGGCAATGAACCAGGATGTTTCCGCCACCGGCCAGTCGCTCGCCAAGCTCGGCAATCAAGTCCGAAAACTCATTTACGGAAGTCGGGACACTCCGGTCGACAATTGGAAACGATCGAAACTCGATTTCCGCCGCTCGACACGCTTCGCCCTCGGCCACGAGGCCAAGCTCCCGTTCCTCGGCCGTAGTTAGCAACGAAACGACCGTGTCGATACCCGCACGATGCCACGCGCGCACTTCGTCCACCAACCAATCGTCGCCGCGCGGGCGCGGCGCGATGGCCAAACGCCCCGGCCATGGCCCATCGATCCAGTAGGGCTCCGTTCGCATCAGCTTATCATACCGTTCGAGCATCGACGCAATCAAGGAGCCTTCCGCGTGGAGCGGCATCAGTGGCGGGAGTGTGTTCACGGAAGTCTCGTCACCGTCAAGTTGCAACCACCGGATTCTACCATCCGAATCGGCCCGGTTCCGCTAAACCCACCTGACGCCCACTACAAAAGCTCCAAACATGTCCCTACCGGCACCCACTCGGCTCGCGTCCCTCGACCAGTTTCGCGGGTACACCGTTCTCGGCATGTTCCTGGTGAACTTCGTTGGCTCGTACGCGGCGGTGCGGGCGATCGCGCCGGTCCTTGGGCATCACCACACGTACTGCAGCTACGCCGATACGATCATGCCGCAGTTCTTCTTCGCGGTCGGGTTCGCCTATCGTCTGACGTTTCTGCGGCGAAGTGGGGTGAGGTCATATCGCCACGCGGTTGTGCGAAACTTGGCGTTGCTTCTGGTCGCATTCGTGATTCACAACGTGGGCGGCAGTTGGCGGGCCTGGGACGACGACGTCGAACGCGACGCCACGTTTCTACGCTGGGCGAAGCAAGACCTCTTTCAGACGTTGAGCCACATCGCCGTCACGTCGCTCTGGGTTCTGCCGGTGATCGGCGCTCGGCCGCGTACCCGGGTGCTCTTCGCGATCGCGTCGGGGCTCTTGCACGTCGGGCTGTCGTACGCGTTCAATTATCGCTGGTCGAACACGCCGCCGAACGGCGTCGATGGCGGGCCGCTCGGGTTCCTCACGTGGACGATCCCCCTCCTGGTCGGCTCGCTCGCGTACGAAGCCTGGGTCGCGACGCCGAACATTAGGTTGCTGGTCGCCAAGCTCTTCGCCTGGGGAATCGCGATCATGGCGCTCGGGTACGGCCTCTCGTGCGTTCACCTGGCCCCTTCCGATCTTGACCAACGCGAGTTCCAGATGACCGTCGCGGCGTCGGAACTGCCGCTCATTCACGTGCTGGACAAACCCCCGACGAACGATCTGTTCACGATGAGCCAACGCTCGGGGAGCGTTACGTATCTGACGTTCGGCGCGGGCTTCGCGCTCGCCGTCTTCGCGTTGTTCGTGCTGGCCTGCGACCTCGGGCCACTCAAGCTCGGCGTGTTCCGTACGCTCGGCACGAACGCCCTGGCCGCGTACATCGTCCACGGCCTGGTGGCCGACGCGGTCAAGCCGCTCGTGCCGCGCGACTCCCCGCTTTGGTATGTAACAGTTGGGTTCGCAACCAATCTGACGATCTGCTATCTGATCCTGCGTTCGATGGAGCGGCAGAAGTTGTACCTGAAGTTGTGAGCGCGACTTTGGGACAGGCGAACGGGGACCAAAACGCACCGAGGCCCGCCGGAGTCGGCGGGCCTCGTCGCATCGCGATCTCGAATCGGGACTAGTTGTCTTTCTTCTTCATGCCGCCTTCGATCTTGAGGTCGGTGACCTTGTCGTCTTTCGTGGTGACCGTGATCTTGGTCTTGTCGTTGATGCGCTTGCTACCCAGGGCCTTGCTCGCCTCAACTTCGACGTCGTTCCCGTCCTTACCCTTGCGCTTGATCTTCAGATCGGCCGGGATCGTGAATTCCTTTTCCTTGTCTTCGACCTTGAGGGTCAGCTTGCCGTCGGCGAACTTGACGAACGTGCCCTTGATTTCCTCGGCGAAGGCGGCGCCGACGGCGAGAACCAGGGCGAGCGTGGCGGCTGCGAACTTACGGAACATGTACCATCTCCAGGGGTGTGACGTTGCGATGCCCGAATGCGTAATCCGGTCGCGGCCCAGTGCCGCCCCGGTGTGGGTGCCGAACATCGACGAGGCGCGGACTCGCCGCGCCGCCGTCGTGGTATAATCAACCCAGCGGGCGACGAGGAGTTTCGCTCAATAGGCTGAAAAATAAGCGTGAGAAGACTCTCATGATTCCTTCGCGTCGGCCACTTGTCGGGTGCGTGATGCTCGCCCTCTTCGCCGGCTTCCTCGCCGCCCAGCCGCCGCGCAAGGAAGAGGAAGAAGAACCGGGCAAGAACAAGGCCCGCCCGGTCGTCCCGGTTCCCGTGACGGAACCCAAGAAGGGAGACGCGCCGAAGCCGGATGCGATTGACCCGGATGTTGGCACCTTCAAAGAAGAGGCCGCCAAGGTCCAAAACGCGGCGAGCCGCGACCTCTTCCGCGCCCTGGTGGTGCCGTACGACTTGCTCGAAGCGAACTTCGCTGGCGGTCGCATCTATCGCGTTGAGCTACTGCCCTTCCGCGAACTCCCGGAGGGAGAGCTTGAGATTCAGGCACTCGATTCGAAACTCGAAAAGAGCAAGCCGGAGAAGATTCCAACGGGGTCCGGGTTCAAGTTTACGCCATTCGAATTGTTGATCGTCGATCGCGTCGAACGGTTCCTGGCCCGCGAGTCGAACGATCGCGCGGACCAACTGGGCGTCGCCTCCCGGGCCCTCACCGTTGGCCTGCGCTGGCACCTTCAACAAGTCGAACGCGGCAAGCGCGTCGGCAAGGAATGGAGCGAGGTGGAGGGGCAGCTTCGCAGGTCCGCGATCCGGTACGAACGCGAACGATTCGCCGCCCTCGTCGAAGCCAAGAAGTACAACGAGGCCGACCTCGTCGGGCTGAAGCTGCTGACCCGCAACCCGGACAACGGCGACGTGCAACGCGATGTCTACTGGTTGCAGTTATTCCGGGCCGAACGATCGCTCAAGTCCCCGACCGATGCCGAATTGCTGAAACTCCGCGAATACCTGATCGCCTACGAACGCCTGTCGGGCAAGAAGGACGAGCCGCTCGTCGCCCAGTGCAAGCGCAAGCTGCGCGAACGGGCGACGGCCCTCGTGGCCGAAGCGGAAGCGAAATACAAGATGCGGCTGGCCGCGCCGGCCTACGCCGCTCTGCGCACGGCCGAGGTTCTCGATCCGGAAGCCCCCGGCATCGCCAACGCTCGGCTCAAGTTGCGTGGCACGGTCTTGTACGTCGGCGTGCCGAAACTCCCCGTTCGCATGTCCCCAGCAACGGCCCGGCTCGACAGCGAGAAGTGGGCCGTCGAGTTGATGTTCGAGGGGCCGCTTCAATCGGTCCCGGAAGCCGACGTGATTCGTTATCGGCCGGCGCTGGCCGAGTCGCTGCCCGGCGTGATGCCACTCGGTCGATCGTTTAGTCTAGCGAAATCCATTCGCTGGTCGAATCCGGACGGCGAATTGATGGACGCACGCGATGTCAAGGGCACGCTCGCTTTGCTGCGACGAACGGGGCTGCGCGATCGCTGGTGTTCGGACGGGCTCGACGTTTTCCACGAGATCGATCGCATCGAGGATCCATTCAAGTTCCGCCTCGTCTACGAACACGGGGTGCTCGAACCACTCGGCCGGGCCACGTTCAAGATTTTGCCCGCGACGTACCTTCAGCAAATGGGCAAGGCGGCGGACGACGAGGAATTCGCCAAGAATCCGTTCGGCACGGGGCCGTTCAAGTACGTGGGCCGCGAACCGGAAGGCCCGGACCGCGAGTGTGCCGTCTTCCGGGCGAACACCTTTTACGAACAACGACCCGGCAAGTTCGGCCTGCCGTGGATCCGCGAGATTCGCTTCTACGAGCCCGATCAATCGAAGCTCGCGAACGACGTGACCGCGGGCCAACTGCACGTGTACCCCGACTGCCCGGCCGACCTCGCCGTCCGCTTTCTGAAAGACAACGCCCTCAAAAACCTCGCCTCGGTTGTGGAGGCGAAAGGTAATCGACGCATCCACATGCTCGCCGTGAATCATCGCCACACGAACATGCAGGCGGAAAAACTTCGCCAGGGTCTGTCGGCCGCGATCGATCGCGAAGCGATCTTGAACGAAGTCTACCGTGTTACCGGGCTCGAGAAAAACCACAAGGCGCTGACGGGCCCGTTCCCGGTGAAGTCTTGGGCCACGCCGCCGACCGCGAAGGACCAGGCACTGTTCAAGATTGGTGCCGGTGGCTTGATCGCCGAAGGGCTCGGCGGCAAGTCCGCCAAGATCAAGCTCGTGTTCCAGATCGACAATCCCCCGACCGTCGTCGATCAACAATCGCAGCGAGCCGCGACGAAACTGAAGGAACAAATCGAGAAAGCGTCGATCGACAAGGGGGGCAAGGCGACGATCGAAGTTGAACTCGTTGGTCTGAACGCCCAGACTTACTTCGAGAAAGTCCACCTCGAATACGACTTCGATCTGGCCCTGACGACGTTCGACTACCGGGACGATCTGTATTCGTTGGCCGGCCTGCTCGACGCCGACGCCGCAGGCCGTGGTGGCCGAAACATTTGCGGCTACCTGGCGACCGGCACGAACCCGTCCGGCAACGATCGCCGACTGCGTCTACTGATCGACGAAGCCCGCCAGTATCGCGACTTCACGAAGCAAGTGAAGGAAAAGATGTGGGACATCCACGCTCAATTCAATCAACGCGTGCCGTTCATCCCGCTCTGGCAACTCGATCGCTTCATGGTCGTCCACCGCGACCTGGAACTGCACTTCGACACACCGGACGCGACCGACACCCCCGACCGCCTCGACCCGTCGGCCGTGTTCACCGGCGTCGAGATGTGGCGGTTGAAGTAGGTCGTTAGCCGCGCGGCGAAGGTTGGACGGAGCCAAGCGCGTCCGCAGATTCATCCGGAGCGCTCGGCCCCATCATGCCCAAGTCGCAACCGAGTTCTCCAAGGATTCAATTCGAGTTGGTCTTGGCACTTCGAGCGACTACTTCCCAACTTTGATATTGCGAAACGCCACGGGACCGTGGTCGCCCTGAAACATCAAGGGGCCCTCGGGAACTTCTTTGCCGGTCAGCCCGCCGGGTGTCGCGCCCTTCATCTCGACGTTCTCGTGCAATACCGTCCCATTGAGCGTGACCTTCACGAACTTGGCGTTCGCCGCTTTCTTCGCGCCGTCGAACTTCGGTGCCTGGAAGATGATCTCGAACTTCTGCCATTCCCCGGGCTTCTTGCTCGCGTTCACCTTCGGGGCGGCCGCGCTGTACAGCGCCCCCAAGTCGCCTTGCGTGAGCTTGTCGTCCGGCTTGCCGTAACTGTCGAGCACTTGCACCTCGTACTCGCCCATCAGGTAGATTCCGGAGTTCGAGCCCTTCGGGACCATGAACTCGATTTCGAGCGAGAGGTCGCCGTATTTGGCTTCGGTGAAGAGATCGGAACTGGCGGCCACCGTGTTCACGAGCTCCGACGTGCCGGCCGTGAACGCGATCCTGGCCGGGTCCTTGGCGTCGAGCGTGGCCGTGCCGACCAGCCACTTGCTCTTGTCGGCGTGCTTCGCCTTCCAGCCCGCGAGCGACTTGCCATCGAAGGGCGAGTCGGCCAACGCGACGGCGGGAAGCATCAAGGCGACGCAAACGGTCGCCATCCGGGAGAGGGACATCGGTGATCTCGATAGGGTGTGAATCGCAAGGCACCTTCGCCGCGAAGACAGTTTTATCCCGGCCTCACGCGTTCGCCACGTGCTCCCCACTCGCCGGGTCGTACGGGTCGAGCGAGGCGTTCGCCCGGCCCGCTCGGCCCATGACCAGAGCGAACACGCCCGGTAGCAGAATGAGCGTCGCGAAAGTTGAGGCGAGTAGGCCGCCGACCACGGCCCGGCCGAGGGGGGCGGTTTGATCGCCACCTTCGCCGAAGCCGATCGCCAACGGCAACATGCCGACGAGCATCGCCCCGCTGGTCATCAGGATCGCCCGCGACCGCACGCGCGCCGCCGAAATGGCCGCGTCCTTCGCATCCAGCCCTTCACGGCGACTTCGCTCCGCGAATGTCACGAGCAAGATCGCGTTCGCGATTGCCACGCCAACGGCCATAATCGAACCCATGAACGATTGCAGATTCAACGTCGATCCGGTGAGCAACAACGCGACGGCGACCCCGCACAATACGGCCGGGACCGCGGCGATCGAGGTTAGAGCCAATCGAATCGATTGAAAGTACGCGGTCAGGAGCAGGAAGATCACGCCGATCGCCGCGAGCAGGCCATAGGCGAGGTCGCGAAACAACGTCTGGAACGGCGTCACCTGGCCGCGCACATCGACCGTGACACCAGTCGGCGGTGGGCCGGCCGATTCCAGTGCTCGAGCCACCTGGGCGGACACGGTGCCGAGATCGCTGCCCTGGATGTTGGCCGTCAGGCTCACGAGTCGCCGCATGTTGTAGCGATCGACTTGGCCGGGCATCGTGCCTTCCTTCAGGTCGGCCACGTCGCGGACCAGGATCGGCCCATGTCCGTTCGCGAACACCGGGATTGCCCCGACGTCGCTCGGCGATTTCATCAACGCTTGCGGCACCTCGACTTGAACCTGATAGCCAATCCCGCTCGCGGGATCGCGCCAATAGTTCGGCACCGTGAATCGACTCGACGACGTGGTCGGCGAAAGCGCGGCACCGACCATGCCGGCCTGCACGCCGGCATCGCGAGCCTTCTCGCGGTTGATGCGCACGTCGATCGTCGGGTAGTCGAGCGACTGCACGTATTGCAGGTCCTTGAGGTTCGAGATCTTCGCCAGCTCGGCCCGCACCAGTTCGGCATAGGCCCGGTTGTCGGCCATCTTCGTGCCGCTGATCTGCACTTCGACGGGCGTCGGCGAGCCGAAGCTCATCACGTCGTTCACAATGTCGGCCGGCTCGAACGACAGCTTCAATTGTCGGGCGGCCGCCGCTCGGCCCGGCGGAACCCCCTCTTCGAGCCACTTGCGTTCGAGCCACGTCGGCAGATGTGCGTTGAGCCGATCGCGAACTCGGCGTTTCAGGTCGTCGATCCGAACTCGGCCCGGCTTCAACTTTACGCGCACGACGGCTTCCTCCGGCCCGCCCGTCCAGAGATAGACGCTGTTGATTGGGTAACTCGGCGGCACGACGCCGATGTAGCCGAGCGTGATCTCAATGTTTTCTGGACCGGCCTCGTCGCCGATCTGGTCAAGCGCTTCCTTCACGACGGCTTCCGTCTGCTCGATCCGCGTGCCGGAGGGGGCCTTGATGCGCACGAGGAATTGCCCCGTGTCCGCGGCCGGGAAGATGTCCATGCCGATCGTCTGCCACGCGCCGAACAGTGCGAGCCCGGCCCCCGCGAGATAGGCGGGCACCAGCAACCAGCGTGTCCGCGTCGTGAGCCAGACGGCCGGTTGAAGGATCTTCGCCAGCAATCCCCCGGCCGGGTCGTGCACTTCGCGATGGTGCCGCAACAGCCAAACACTGAGCACCGGGACGAGTGTGCTCGACAGGATGTAAGAGCCGATCATCGCGAAGCCGACCGCGAGCGAGAGCGGCACGAACAACGCCCGGGCTGAGCCTTGCATCACAAACGACGGAATGAACACCGCGAGAATACAGAGCATCGCCAACAATCGCGGGACGGCCGTCTCCGCGTTGCCCCAGCGAACGGCCAGCGCGACCGATTCGGTCCGGGCCATCTGCGTGTGAATGTTCTCGATCTCGACCGTAGCCTCGTCGACGAGAATGCCGACGG
>JANLUE010000109.1:0-9354 GCA_031363325.1 Gemmataceae bacterium | reverse complement strand
GTCACTTCTTCGATGCGGCGATTGAGTGCGTCGTATTCGTAAGTTCGCGTCGAAGCCGTGCGCACGCGGTTCCAGGCGTCGTATGTCGAGGTGCGGTTGCCGAAGTCTTTCGTTTGGTTGCCGTTCGCGTCGTAGGTCGGGGTCGTTTGGCCCGTGGTTACGCCCAGTTCGTTTTGCTTGTTGTGGGCGCGTGATTGCGTCGTGCCGTTCGTCGTCACGCCGTCCCAGTTACCCACCGAATCGTAGTCCCAACTCTTCGCCACGCCCGTGCGGTTGTAACTCAACAACTGATTCAGACCGTCGTAACTGTACGTTTCGTTGAACGTCGCGTTCACAACATTCGTTCGGCTCGTGTGGTTCGAGTCGCGGTCGTATACATACGAATATCGGTCGCGATTCGTGTTATCCGTCGAACTGCGCCAGCGTTGATTGACCACGCGGCCAAATCGATCCAGGCCCGTGTAGATGTCGCCCGCGTCCCCAATCGCCTCGACGCCTTGCAACACGTACGACAGGTCGACGTTCGGCGTGCCCGTCCCGGTGTGCGTTCGCTCGATCACCGTGCCAAGGCCCATGTAGTTGTAACCTTCGACGGATTGCGCCGCGACCGACACGCCTGTGAGCCGGCTGATGTTGTCGTTCAATCCCGACGCATAAGCGTAGTTCACCGTCTGCGCGTTCGGATAGGTGATCTGCGTCAAGCGACTATGATTCGTCGAGCCGGTCGGGGCCCACGAATAGGCGTATTGCGTCTTCAGGGAAGTGCCCGTGTTCACGACGCCGTTGTGGTTCTGGTACTCGATTGTGAGTTGACCCAAGCCATTGTAACCGCGCTGGACCTGGTTCACAACCGTTCCCGCGCTGGCCGCGTTGTAGCTCGTGAACAGGTACGCGTTCTGCTGGCCGTCGTACGCCGTCTCCAATCGGAGTACCGCGTTGTTCACGCCCGCGCCGAGGGTCGTCACCGCGTCCGAGATCGGCCGGCTCGCCACGCCCAAACCGCCCGCCCACTTGCCTGAACGACCGGCGATGTGATACCCTCAACAACATCCCTCCGATCGCCCACGTTGAACCGCTATGTCCCACCGCTATCTGTGCCCGAAGTGTGGCGTGCAACTTCAGTCCGGCGTGGACGTGACCGGTCGGTCCGTTCGCTGCCTGGGCTGCCAGACCGTCTTCACGGCCGGCGAGGTTGGGGCGATTGAACTGGCCCCGATGCGGAAGCGGTCGCGCGCGCCGATCTTTGTTGGCGGCGTGCTTCTCTTTGCGATCGCCTTGACGGTCGGACTCGTCGTTCGCTTTCGGCCGAGCGAGAAATCCGAGCCCAACGCGACGGAAGTCGTTCAGGCGTTGCCGCCGGCCGAGCTTCCGATTGGCGACCCGAACAAGCCGATCCCGCTTCCGACCGTCAACGTCCGGTACATCGAGGCGGGTTCGGACGGCGGCGAAGAGGACCTTCCCCTCGAGATGGACCTCGGGCCCAAGCCGAAAAAAGGGGCGAACGACCCCAAGCTCGAGGATGTCGGCCCACCGGAACTGTTGCCGAACCTTGGCAAGCCGAAGCCGCCCGAACCCAAGTTGGCTCCGAAAGACCCGGGGCCGAAACCGCCCGAAGCGAAAGCCGACCCCAAAACTCCCGAGGTCGTCCCGCCGACAATTGTCCCGAAGCCGGTGCCGACTATCCCGACGGTCCAGGGTGCGGTCGACTTCACGGCCATCGACGAACATACGCTCCGGGCCCCGCCCGAGGCGGAGCGGACGATGGACTCGCTCGCGGCTTATTTGTCGCGCGGGGCCAAGAACGAACTCGAGAAGGCGCGAGCGGTTTACCGTTGGGTGACCGATCGCATCGCGTACGACGTGCCGGCGTTGTTGGCCAACAAGCTGCCGGACCCATCGGCCGAGTACGCGTTTCGCACGCGCGTCTGCGTTTGCGAAGGGTACGCCAAGTTGTTCGTCGCACTCTGCGGGCGTTGTGGATTGGAGTCCGTGATGGTCGCCGGGTACGTGAAACTTGGCGATTCACACGGTCAGGTCACGCGGCCGGACCACGCCTGGAGCACGGTTCGAATCGACGAGCGGTGGTACCTCGTGGACGCGACATGGGGCGCGGGCAGCATCGACGGGCGCGCGTTCAAGAAGCAGTTCAACGAATACTATTTCCGCACGCCGCCGGCCCAACTTTCGTTCACGCACCTCGCCGAGGAAGAACGCTGGCAGCTTCGCCAGCCGGCCCTCACGCTCGCGGACTTCAATCGCCAGCCAAACATCGGCTCCGAGTTGTTCGAATTGGGCGTTACATTGGAGTCGGTTCAGAAGGCGATTCGCGAAGCGCCGGGAGTTGAGTTCGTCAAAGTATTTGGCGGGCCATCGAAGAGCATGCGGGTCGTCTACATGCCGCTGACCGCTCGATTGAAGGCGGGCACCGAGTACAAGTTCGAGTTCAAGGGCGACGACCTGAACTCGATGGCTTTCGTCCGCGACGGCCAATTCGTCTACTTCAAGCGCGACGGCAAGTCGTTCAAGGCGACCATCAAGCCGGCGCGCGGCACGCTGGTCGTCGGCGCTCGCGCCAAGAACAGCGGCGACAAGGGCTATTGGGGAGTGGCGGAATACACGGTGGAATAGGCGCGGAATGAACCTATCCCGTGCCCGAATTCGTGGTATACTTTCAATCACCCACCCCTCGGCCGATTGGCCGATCCACGGACCAACCGGAGAGCCGGACCCATGTCACGCCGAATCTCGCGCCGGACCGCGTTGAAGGGCCTCGGGGCCGCCGTCGCCTTGCCGTGGCTCGATGCGATGTCGATCGCCGCTCCAGCCTCGACTAAGGCCCCCGTCCGGGCCGCCTTCCTGTATGTGCCGAACGGCATCCACATGCAGGACTGGACGCCGAAGGCCGACGGCGTACTCGGCGAGTTGCCCTCGACGCTCGAACCGCTGGCGGCGTTCAAGGGCGACATCAACGTGCTCAGCGGCCTCGCGCTCGACAAGGCGAAACCGAACGGCGACGGGCCGGGGGATCATGCTCGAGCCCAGGCCGCGTTCCTCACGGGACGACAACCACGCAAGACGAACGGGGCCGACATTCGCGCCGGCCAGTCGGCCGACCAGTGGATCGCCGGCCACATCGGCGATCAGACCAAGTTCTCGTCGCTCGAGTTCGGCATCGAAGGCGGGCGACAATCGGGCAATTGCGATTCGGGCTATAGCTGCGCGTATCAAACAAACTTCTCCTGGCGCGACGATCACGTTCCGAACGCCAAGGAGATCGACCCAAAGCAAGCGTTCGATCGCCTGTTCGGTTCGGGCACTTCGAAAGACAAGGACGAGAATCGCGAACGCCGAGACCGGGCGAACAAGAGCATTCTCGACTTCGTGAACGAGGAGGCGAAGTCCCTGTCGAAGGACCTGGGGGCCGCCGATCAACGCAAGGTCGACGAATACCTGACGGCCGTCCGCGAGATTGAACTGCGGATCCAGCGGGCACGCGAAGTGAAGTCGGGCCAGACGACGTTCAAGCCCGACATGGCCGCGCCGGCCGGCATCCCGAAGGACGCCCAGGAACACATGCGGCTCATGGCCGACTTGCTCGTCCTCGCGTTCCAGGCCGACCTGACTCGCGTGATCACGTTGCCCTTGGCGAACGACGGCAGCAATCGGGCCTACCCGACGATCGGCGTCGCCGAGGGGCACCACGAACTCTCGCATCACCAAAACGACGCGAAAAAACACGCCCAGATCAAGAAGATCAACCGCTTCCACATCGAACAATTCGCCTACCTCGTTGGCAAACTGAAATCGGTCAAGGAAGGCGACAAGACCCTCCTGGATCAATCGATGCTCGTTTATGGAAGCGGCATTGGCGACGGAAACCGACACAATCACGACGACCTGCCAATTCTTCTGGCGGGTCACGGCGGGGGAACCGTGAAGGGTGGCCGGCACCTGAAGTTCGCCAAGGACACGCCGTTGATGAATCTGTACCTGGCGATGTTCGACCGACTCGGCTGCCCGACCAAGACGTTCGGCGATAGCACGGGCGTGTTGCCGATTTGAGGCCAACGATGGGCGACCGCCTGTTCGCGGCCCAGTTCGTCGTCGCGGAGGAGAACCAATGGTTCGCCCCGGACACGTCCGGCCCCGCAATTCGATCCGAACGTCGGCACCACATCGCCGGGCAACTCTTCACGGCGACTGACGAAGAAGACGCCTACCGCAAGGCCATCGAATGGGTGCCCGGGTTTTCCGATTCGAATCACGATGGGCCCGGCGACTTGACGCAAATCTTCGCCGTCGGACTGCATCAACTGGAAGAGTTGATTCCAGGAGCGGGCGAGTTGATCGCGGCACTGCGGCAACCCTACGGCGCGGACATCGGTACGTTCGACCCGTTGGATGTGGACGACGCCGGTGTGCCGCGCGTACGAAGTCGCGACGAGTTGGAAGTTTTTCGTCGTCCAGGTGCGGTTAACCGAATGGGGTGAGCAACTGCCGACGGCACTTGCGCGTGCCGCTCCGGTTCGACCGGATAATCGAACTGTTCGGGTTCGCTGGTCAGGTAAGGTTCGTTGAGTGGGTCTTGAATCGCGGATCGAAATGAGGTCGGCAACCTGACGTCGCCGCTGATGAACCAAAGAAAGACGTGTGTATCAAGGAGCAGCTTCATCGTCCCTCGAACTCCTTGAGGACATCCTCCGGAAGCGGTGCGTCGAAATCATCTGGCACGACGAACTGGCCGCGGCAGAGTCCAAACGGTCGCGGTGTCGCAACGGGACGGAGTTCGGCGACCGGTCGCCCGCCACGGACCACGACGATTCGCTCGCCGGCCTCGACACGTTCAAGAAGGCCTGTCGGGTTCGATTCAAACTCAAGCAATGTGATTTCGCACATCCCAACATTGTAGCCAATTGACCCTCAACCCGCATGCCGCGCCTCCTGTTCGTCACCGGCAAACTCGCGGAACCGGCACTTCGCCGCGTGCTGGCCGAGGTCGCGCCGGTCGCGGGGTTCGAGGAGGAGGTTGCAGTTTTGCCGATAACGGTGGCCGCCCAGTTGACGACCGACTGGGTCGGGCGGAAGTCGCCCGTGCCCGAGGGCATTGACGCATCGTGTTACCGGGCTACTGCCGTGGCGTTCTGACGACGATCGCATCGGGAATACCCGTCGAACGCGCGTGCTCGGCTGCCCGACCAAGACGTGCGGCGACAGCACGGGCGCTTTGCCGATTTGAGGCCGCCGCCGGGGCCAGTTCCAAACTTAAGCGACATCGCGACTGCATTCTTCGCGTCGACGGACGCCGGGCGACCTGAGAATTCGCTCCGTTCCAGTTGGATGTTAGGCCAGCTTCTCGTGAACGGCACCGTTCAGTCGCCCATCTCCCGCAGCGAGGGTCGATGCGGGTCGCGGGCGGTCCAGGACATCGCGGATCTGTTCCACCAGTTCCTTTGGCCGAAAGGGTTTCTTCACGAAGCCCAGGATTTCCTGGCGTTCGTCGTCCGTGACTTGTTCGGCCGCGTATCCACTCGAGAACATAACGCGAACGCCGGGGCTCAGGCGACGCATCTGGCGAAACGCGTCCTGGCCCGAGAGGACTGGCATGGTCAGGTCCAGGAGCACGAGGTCGATCTTGGCTAGCTCGCGCGTGAACACATCGACGGCCTGTTGACCGTCTTCCGCCTCGAGGACCGCGTAGCCCTGGCCGCGTAAGACGGCGGCCGTTAGGCGGCGGACCGTCGGCTCGTCGTCGGCGACGAGAATGGTTTCGCATCCCGCTCGACTCGGCCGATCGGTCGGGGAACCGGTGCCGGACTTCACAATGGCGCTGGTTCGCGGCAGATAGATGTCGAACGTCGTTCCCTTGCCGATGGCCGTGCGACACTCGACCCAGCCCTGATGTTGCTTGACGATGCCAAACACCATCGCGAGCCCGAGGCCCGTGCCCTTGCCAACGCCTTTGGTCGTGAAGAAGGGCTCGAAGATTCGGGCGCGCACCTCGGGCGGCATGCCCGCCCCCGTATCCGAGACGCGGAGCCGAACGTACGATCCCGCCAGGCAATCGTTCCGGTCGGCGCTCGGGCCGTCCTTCACTTCGACGCTCGCGGTCTCGATGCGAATCTGGCCGGGCCCGGCGAGCGCGTCGCGGGCGTTCAAGCACAGGTTCATGAGGAGTTGATTCATCTGACCCGGATCGGCCAACACGGGCCAAAGCTCCGGGGCCGAGTTGGCCTCGAGTCGAACGCGTGGGTCGATCGTTCGGCGAAGCAAGGCGATCTCTTCGTCGACGGTCGCGTTCAAATTCATCGGCTGGCGATCGAGCTGATGTTGGCGGGCGAAGCCGAGCAATCGCCCGGTGAGCGAAGTCGCCCGCGTCGCGGCTCCTTGCGCGGCCGCGACGAGTTCGCGATCGCGGTCGCCCGGCGGCATGTTCATGGCGATCAGGTCGAGGTTGCCGACGATCGCCGTCAACAGGTTGTTGAAATCGTGGGCGATGCCGCCGGCGAGTTGGCCGAGCGCGTCCATCTTGCCGGCCTGGCGAAGTTTGGCTTCGATGGCTCGTTGATCGGTCACGTCCCAACAGATGCCGAGCACGCCGACGAGGGTGCCCGCGCCATCGCGGACGGGCGTCAGAATTCGGCGAACCGTGCGGGTCGTGTCGCCGTCCGCCCGTTCGTCCTCGCATTCGATTCGCCGACCCTCGGCCAACACCTGGCCTTCTTGTTCCGCCCAACGGACGGTCGTGGCGGGATCGACGAGCCCGTCGTCGGTGCGACCCAACAGTTCCGACTCGGCTCGGCGCACGCGGCGGCAATGGGTCGGGTTCGCGGCCAGATAGCGACCGTTCGGGTCCTTCAGGAAAATGCCGTCTTCGAGGTTCTCGATGAGCGAGCGATACTTCACTTCGCTTTGCCGAAGGGCGGCCTCCGTCAAAGTTCGAAAGTGGATTTCCGCCTCGAGCGCGCGGGCCCGTCGACGAGCCGTCTGGGCCAGATAGATCGCGAGCGCGAGCAATCCCGATGTGAGCGAGCCGAACACGAGTGCGATCTTCGGTTGCGAGAGTTGCTCGCGCGACAGGGCGGCATCCGTCGGCCAGATGTTCAATCGCCATTCGACGCCGCGAAACCGAACGGGCAGCGTTTGGTTGAAGTCGCGGTGCGCGGGCACGTTCGCGAGCCGTTGATAGTGCGTTTCGCCTTCCGCCCCCAATTCAATCGCGTAGCCGGGCGCCACGTTGGGATTGCAATACGCGTCGATCACCGTCTGCAAGTTGAACACGGCCAGGAGGCCGTCCGCCGAGTCGCGGATTGGCGCATAGAGGATCAGGACGCGCACGCCGCCCCAGGCCGATCGCGGGGCCTTGGCCGCCGCCGTCTGGCGCTCGTGGATCGCGACGGTCAAGTTCGATCCCGCCCCAAGCTCGTCGAGTCGTTTCGTGGCGTCGCGCATTGGAAAGGGGGAAGCCAACCACTGAATCGAGCCGTCGGCGCTCAGTCGGCCGACGGCCACATAGCCGGGCTGCGCGCCCGCGTAGTTCCCGGCCCGATCGCGAAAGGCTTTCTCACCGCCGCCTTCCGCGAGGGCCAGGTTGCTGGCTTCGGCCAGGGCCGAGAGTCGGGTCGCGAGCCCATCGTTGATTTGGCGATGGACGTAGGCCGCTTCGAATTGGACTTGGCGGCGGACCCGCGTTTCTTGTTCGCCGACCAAGCCGTGCCAAAGAAGGAAGGTCAAACTCAGGCCAACGGCCGCGACAAACCCGGGCAGCGTCGCCCACGAGGAACCGGTCGGCCCACCGCGGGTCGAGTACGCGATGCTCGTCGCACCACCGACGAGCACGCCAAACGTGACGAATAACGGCGGCCCCATCGAACCGCCCGACGGAAAGAACAGCGTCCCGCCGGCACCGACCAGGAGCGAGGTGCCTAACAGTCCAATCGCAATCCGGGCGGCCGGGCCCGAACGACCGAGCCCCATCAGGGCCAAACCGACTCCGCCGAAGAGGAACGCCACGGCCGTCGCGGTGTCCATGCCGCCTCGCGGCCCGACGGGCACTAACCGGGAGTCGAACGCCCACGTCTCGAGGCCGACGTTCCACTCCGCCGAACGAACCAGGACGATGCCGAGGCCAATCGCCCCGAGAACGACTGCGAAGCCGACGGCCGTTCTCGGCTGGCGATTGGCGACCGCGAGTAGGCCGAGCCCCCAGAGGAGGAGCGCGAGCGCGGCGTTGTAGTGGGTTGGCGCGTAGCCCGAATGGAGTTGGATCAGTACGGTGCCATCGACGGCCCAGGCCGCGACGATCGACGCGCCGATCAGCGCGAGCAGGCCGCCGGCGAACGCGAGGGCGAGCCGAAGGGTTCGATGACCGGAGACGGGCTCGATCACGAGGGGGTGTCCGATTGCCTAACGATCACGGATGGAGGTCGATGTCGTGTTCGACCGTGGCCTGGGCGACGGTCACGGCCAGGCCCGATTCTTCGGGCAGGCCATAGCGGTGGGGAATGTTCGGAGTTCGGTCCGACCTGGGCGACGGCGTCGGCGCTTGCGGACCGTCTTCAACCGGCGGCAAATTGCCGGCGACGCGAAACGCTTCGGGCAAATGGGTCTGGGCCTTCACCGTGACCCGAGCCGCTCCGCGGGGCACGTTCGGGATCGAATAACGGCCACCGGGCCCGATCAGTCCACGCACCATCTGCTGGTCGTCGCAATACAGAATGACCGACCCACCCGAGAGCGGGCGACCCTGGAACCGCACCGTGCCCGACACGGTCGAGGTCGCCTGTCCGCAGCCGAGTGTCGAGGTCGTGGCGAGCACGACGAACAACCCAATTTGATTCGCGCGCATGGTTCGCCTCAGTTCCCGTCGGCCGGAACGACTTCGCCGCCGTTCGGGGTGACCAAATACCACCAGGTGTACGGTGTGATCCCGGCCGAGAGATAGCGAACGCTGCCGTCCGCGAAGGCCGCGTGAATGCCGCCGGGGTGCGGCGACGAGGCCATCGTCGGGTCGCATTTGCCGTTGAACGGATTGGGCTGGACCTGGAACTTCGAGGCGGGCCCGATGCTATAGCCGTTCCACGACACGGCGAATCCCGGATGAAACGGATAGAGGATCGAATTCGTGAAGTAGTAACTCCAGTACGATCCGCCCGCCGGGTAGTTGCCGTTGAAGCACTGCGCGTACTTCTCGCTAACCAGGATCGTGGTCGAAGTGCCATCGCCGAAGTCGGACCCGAGACGAGCGGAATAGGCGGGACCGGTCAGCGTGCCGGTCGCGTCCGTGGCGCACGCGACCTGAGCGTTGACGGCGTAACTGGAGAGACCCCACTTGTTCCAGAACACCTCGAAGGCATG
>JANLUE010000104.1:0-1550 GCA_031363325.1 Gemmataceae bacterium | reverse complement strand
GGTTTTTTGAGAATTCCTGTCGCATCCAACGGGTCCATCCGGTAGACTGCACTAAGATAGTTCCCGCCTCCTCGACTTCGTTTTCAGCAATCGCCCACCCTCGCCCACCGCGATGCGTTCGCAACGCATCGCCCCCGCAGCGTTCTTGCCTTCCCGCCGCCTCGCCTAGTCACAGGGGCCTCTCGCATGACCCTCGCGCGATTTGTTACCGGCATTTTACTTTCCGCCTTCACGACAGTTGGTCTGTCAGCCGCTCCGCCGATGAACCGGGCCGACCAGGACAAGGCCGTCGGCCAGCCGACGGCCGTCGAGGTCAAGCCGGCGAGTGTCACTTTGGATGGCCCCAGAGCCGTTCAACAGCTGATCGTGACCGGGAAATATGCCGATGGCACGATCCGCGATCTCACGCCGTTCGCCGCCTACGCGGTGAAGGACGCCGGGCTCGTCGACGCGACCGGTGGCTATTTGCGTGCTCGCAAATCCGGGACCACGGAACTGACCGTTCAAGTCGGCGGCAAAGACGCGAAGGTGCCCGTCGCGGTCACGAAGTTCGAGGAGAATCGCAAGGTGAGCTTCCGCAATGAAGTCATCGCGAGCCTGAACGTGGGCGGCTGCAACGCGGGGGCCTGCCACGGCACCCCGAGCGGCAAGAACGGCTTCAAGTTGAGCCTGCGTGGCTTCGACCCGCCGCTCGACTTCATGCAACTCACTCGTGACGTCTGGGGTCGCCGTACCGATTCGCACGACGCGATCGGTAGCTTGCTTATGCAGAAAGCGCTCGGCCGCGTCCCGCACGAAGGCGGGGCCCGCTTCGGGGCCGACACGATCGCGGCCGAGGCAATTGCCGGCTGGGTTGCCCAGGGCCTACCGGATGATCCAAAAGATTTGCCCGTCCTGAAGAAGGTCGAAGTGCTTCCCGGCGTGCGGCTCCTCAAGGCTCCTGCCCGCTGGCAACAACTTTCGATCATGGGACACTTCGCCGACAACTCCGTTCGCGACGTGACCCGCCTGACCGTCTTTAGTTCGAGCGACCCTGCCATCGCCGACGTGTCGCCGAACGGCCTCGTCGAGTTCAAGCAAGCCGGCGAAGTCGCGATCCTGTGCCGTTACCTCGAAGAATTGCAATCGGTCCGGATCACCTACCTCGAACCACGCGAGGGTTTCGCGTGGCCGAATCCGCCGGCCGTCAACTACGTCGATACGCACGTCTTCGCCAAACTGAAGCAGATGACCATTCTGCCGAGCGACGTGTGTACCGACGCCGAGTTCGTTCGCCGGTCCTACCTCGACGTGTGCGGCCTGTTGCCGACCGCCGACGAGGCGACTCGATTCCTGGCGGACACCGCAACCGATAAGCGGGCGAAGCTCGTCGATTCGCTAATGGAGAAGCCGGAGTTCGCCGACTTCTGGGCGCTCAAGTGGGCCGACATTTTGCGATCGAATCGCAAGACGATCCAGGTGAAGGGCATCCACGCCTTCCAACTCTGGCTCCGCGATCACATGGCCCAGAACACGCCGATCGACGAGATCATTCGCGATCTGCTGACGGC
>JANLUE010000059.1:0-2090 GCA_031363325.1 Gemmataceae bacterium | reverse complement strand
CTTGCCCTGGGCTGAACAATCTCAGGCCGTTGGCCTGAAGACCTTCCGAGCGCGGCATGTCAACCGACTCCACTTCAATTCAAAGCCTAAGCCTCGAATCGCCTATCGCCCATCCGCCAAACCCAACAACCGAACCGCGTTGTCCCGATACACGAGCCGCAACACATCGGCCGAGAGGCCGACGCCGCGGAGCGTGGGCGTCTGCTGCGCGCCCACCGCAACGAAGTCTGGGTCGGCGATTGGGCTCGGGCCTACCCAGGTGCTCTCCCAGAGCGTTCGCTGACACCAGTATCGGCTGACGTAGTGGTCGCGCGTGAGTCCGTGCCGGGTGACGAGGTCGGTCCCGAACAAAAACCGGGTCGGGTGCCGGGAAATCAGGCCGCGAACCGCGTCGGCCCTTGGGGAGGCTTCGCGAACCTGCCACTTCGTCGCGCTCGTGTCGAAGTACAAATTCGGGTATTTTTCCAACATTTCCTCAAGATGGTCGGGGTGTTCAACGTCCCCGCCCATGTGGGCCCCGATCCAGGTCAGGTCGGCGAATTGTTCGACGAGCCGCAGGAACGGTGGATACTGCTCGGCCTTCGTGCCGAACTTGGCCGTGTCCTTGTACGTGTGTACCCACCAGGCATCCGGATCGCCGACGTGGACCATGACCAGGCGAACGCCGGCAGTTCGGGCACGCTTCAACGCCTCGACCCGCCAGGGGGCGTCGACGACCAGACCACGTTCCCGGCCACGCGGCGCCGACCAGAGCTTCACGACCTTGATGCCGGCCGCCAGGAATTCGTCCAGGTTGCGAAAAGCCGCGTCGTCCGGTTCGTCGAGCTTCTTGTTGATCATGCCGTTGAACAGCAATCGATCGCCGAGTCGTGCGCGGAGCGGAGCGATGTCCTGAGCGGGGCACATACTGAGCGTTTGTTCGATTCCGAACTCGGCACCGATCTCGAGCATCTGGGCCGCCGCATCGGACGAGCCATTCGCCCCGTAGCCACCCGCCGGCCCGACCGCCTTGTCCTCCAACGAAGTCATCGTGACGTGGGCGTGGAAGTCGATGATCGGCGGGCCGACGTACGTAAAGTACTCGCGCCGGCCATAGTCGTGGCCGGTCATGTTGTGTTCGGGTAAGGTGCTCGCTTCGCTCATGATTCAATCGGATACCTTGGTCATGTCGCCGTACGCGTCCGTGCGGCGGTCGCGGAAGAAGGGCCAGTTG
The DNA here is from genome assembly GCA_031363325.1 of Gemmataceae bacterium. Taxonomy (GTDB): domain Bacteria; phylum Planctomycetota; class Planctomycetia; order Gemmatales; family Gemmataceae; genus SIAJ01. Next base: position 877 of record JANLUE010000059.1, on the reverse strand, counting down.
CGGCGGACGTCGGCCATGCGTTCGCGGGAGCAGGGCACGATCAGCAATTCCTCGGCCGTGTGCGAGCCGCGTTTCAACAACACGCCGAACGGGTCGGCCACGAACGACGCGCCCCAGAACTCCAGGCCATCGCCGACCGGGGCCGGTTCAAAGCCGACGCGATTGATCGAGGCGACGTAACAGCCATTCGCGATCGCGTGGCTGCGTTGGATCGTCTCCCAGGCGTCGTGCTGGTGTTTGCCGAACTCGGCCTTCTCGCGCGGGTGCCAGCCGATGGCCGTCGGGTACGCGATCACCTCGGCCCCCTTCAAGGCCGTCAGGCGAGCCCCTTCGGGGAACCACTGGTCCCAGCACACGAGCGTGCCAACCTTGCCGAATTTCGTCGGGAAGACTTTGAAGCCCGTGTCGCCGGGGCGGAAGTAATATTTCTCGAAGAACAGCGGATCGTGGGGGATGTGCATCTTTCGATAGACGCCAAGCATCGTGCCATCGGCATCGAACACGACTGCGGTATTGTGCGTCAGCCCGACCATTCGCTCCTCGAAGAGCGACGCCACGACCACGACGCCAGCATCCTTCGCAATCTTCGAAAGTACGGCCGTGCTCGGGCCGGGGATCGGCTCGGCCAGGTCGAAAAGCTTGAGGTCGTGGGTGTTGCAAAAGTACGGCGTGAGGAACAGTTCCGGGAGCAGCACGATCTGAGCCCCGGCCCGGGCCGCTTCGCGAATCCGAGCGACGGCCGTCTCGAGGTTCGGCCCCTTCTCGGTCGCGCACTTCATCTGCACCAGGCCCAAGACGAACTCGCTCGCCGACATATCACCAATCCCCCAGGAAGTTTCAATTGACGAGAATCGTTAGCCGCGAGGCGCTAGCCGAG
>JANLUE010000019.1:0-1895 GCA_031363325.1 Gemmataceae bacterium | reverse complement strand
TGTCGCAGACACGCGTCTTGCCGCTCTTCAATGACCCGTTGGCGAACCACTTGCCATCGGGGCTGACGGCGAACTCCGGGGCGTCGAGCGGGAACCTCTCGAGTTCTTGGGGCTTGACTCCGCCGATGTCCCAGAGAATGGCGACGTTGTCCTCGGGCTTCGGGCCTCCGTTATGAACGCTCATGGCTCGGTCATTCGGCAGGACGAATCGTCCGAACATGCCATGATTGAAGTCGACCAGTTCCTTGTCGATCTCGGACTTTACGCCGCCCACGCTCCACACCTGGGCGGTCGTTGTGTTTGCTTTTTGGAGCAGGAGTTGCTTTCCGTTCGGGAACCATGGGTCGCTGAAGGCGGCCGCGTCAATCTCCGTCAACTTCCGAGGCGGCATCTGCCGAACGTCGTACAACACGGTTCGCTGTTGAAGGTCAGCTCGCCACACCGCCAACTTCGAGCCGTCCGGTGAGAACCACGCCCCGGACTCGCCGGCGTACTTCGGGTAGGTGGGGATCGCCACCTTTTCCTGCAGCGTCTCGGCGTCCCACAATCGAACCGTGTAGTCGTTTCCCGTTGTGGCGATGAGCTTGCCGTCCGGGCTGTAGGCGATTCGCAGGATGCCGCCCCAGTGTCGTTGGCGGTCCGAGCCGATGACCGCGATCAATTCCTTCGGGTGCCACGGTCGCCGTTCGGTCGCGGGGATCGTCGTCGGGGCGAGGGCGTCGAGCGGCGAGGTTGCTGGAACGGGCGGGAACTCCACTGGAGTGCCCTTGGCGACGACGGGCGGGGGCGAGGAAATCTTGGGTGTCGACTTCGGTTCGGCCACGGGCTTGTCCAACCGCACCCGGACGACTGCCTTGCCGTTTCGCTCGATTGTGAACTCGCGCGTACTGAGTCGCAGGCCATCTTTGTTGTCGGCCAGTTCAATCGTGTAGTCGCCCACCTTCAAATCGATCTCGCGATCGCGCGACTTGTCCTTGATGACCGCGCCGTCTTTCCGAATCACTACCTCGACGTTCGGGTCGTCCGATTCGATCACGAGCGTCCCCTTCGCGGTCTTCACCTCAACGAGGACCGCCCCGAGCACGATCGAACTACCCAGCACCAACGCGAGTCCAAGCAGGGTCAATCGCCGAAAACCCCGACTCTTCGCGGGTGCGGCCGGCTTGACTTCGATCGATTTGGGCATCACTGCCGTCGAATTGTCGGGCTCCTCGAAGTCAAACTCGCGGCGATAACCCGGCGCTGGCGTGGCTTGAACGATCGTCACGGTTTGCGTGAGCGGCGACAATTTGTCCGCGACCTCGGCGGCCGACGCGAATCGATCGCCGGGGTTGCGGGCGAGCAATCGCTTAATGGCCTCCGCAAGGTCGGCCGGCAAATTCGGGACGAGGCGTTCCGGCGCGATTGGCACGGTCGTCGCCATGGCCGAGAGGATGGCCAGCGTCGAATCGCCTTTGAACGGCATCGCGCCCGTCGCCAGGCGATAGAGCATCACGCCGAGGCTGAACAGATCGGTGCGATGATCGACGTTCTGGCCGTCGGCCTGTTCCGGGCTCATGTAGGCCGGCGTGCCGATGATCGCTCCAGACCCCGTGAGGTGCACGTCGTCCTTCTCAGCGCGGGCCAGACCAAAGTCGAGAATCTTGACGCGCCCCCTGGGTGCTTCAAGCCAGATGTTGGCCGGTTTGATGTCGCGATGGATCAGTCCCTCGGCGTGTGCGGCTTCGAGCCCGAGGGCCGTCTCGTAGCCGATGCGTCGAACGTCCTCGGGCGGCAATCGACCTTCGCGTTTGGCCCGCGCGTCGAGCGATTCGCCCCGGAGAAATTCGAGGGCGATGTACGGCACGCCCCGGTCCTGGGCGACCTGGTAGAGCTTGACGATGTGGTCGTGATTG
>JANLUE010000014.1:0-2724 GCA_031363325.1 Gemmataceae bacterium | reverse complement strand
CACGAACACGCACCGCGACGCGCAAGTCGAATACATGGTGGGACTTGGCAGTGCGTTCAAGCTGCCCGGCCTGCAGAAGTTCCTGGCCGACAAGCTCAGCCTCGATGTCCGTAAGCCGGAGAAGTTTGCCCGCATGGCCGGCGAGGCTGTGACCGACGCCCCAGTGTTCAAGGAGAACGCCCTGTCCTTCCCGGTCGCGTACGGCCTGGCGATTCAGGGCCTGACCGTGGCACGGCTGAAGACAAACTTACTCCCGCCGGAGATCACGTTCGACCGCAAGATTCGCGGCAAGAAACCGTACGCGGTCGCCTCAGCGGCCGCTCTGTTGCTCGGCACGACGGTCCTGGCGTACGGCTACTCGGTGCCGCTCGCCGACGTGAATGATCCCCGCATCAAGTCGTCGCTCGAGAAGGCCAAGGGCGTCGTCGGTCAGGCCAGTTCGGTCGATCGCCAGATCACCGAGAAGAAGGCCGAGATCGAGAAGACGCGGATCGAAGTCGAGTCGATCATCGCTGGCCAGGAGGAGCGTGAGAACTGGCTGGCGCTGAACCAGTTCGTGAACACGTGCCTCCCCGTCCCGGGCCCGATTGGCAAGAATCCGATCATCCCGAACGTTCACAACATGCTGACACCCCGGCTCCAGCCGTACTGGAACTCGATTGACGGTCAGGCGGCGATCGCCAAGTATGAACAACGGAAGTCGAAGGGCCTCGACCCGCTCGCGGACGCGAAAGACGACGACAAACGCGAGTTCCTGGCGATGCTCGACATCGAAGCCGTCTACGCGCGGCACACGACGAATCTGAAGGGGCTGTACGAGAACCTGGAGAAGCAGCACCGTCGCGAAGTCGGCGGCACACTCTCGTTTACGGGCTCGATCCTGGCACCGGAAGAATGGTGGGAGAAGAAGCCGGACCGGGCCATCCCGCCGAAGAGTGCGGCCAACGAGTACAACGTGGCCGAGGAACTGAAGCCCGAGGGCGAAGGCTGGGCGGTCGAAGTTCGCGGTTACACGTACTGGAAGCCGGACGAACGATCGCAGACGATCAACTTCATCGCGGAGACGCTGGTCCAAAACATCATCGACCAGGGTCGGCCCCGGAGCGAGGAAGACAAGAAAACCCATCCGATCCGCGGCAAGGTCAGTCATGCGTTCGTGTACTACGTGTGGCCGGACAAGGCCCCGAGCCCCGGGTCGTTCCGGCAAATCCGCACGTCGCTGATCGACACGCACATCACGGCCTCCGGGTCGTCCGGCGGTGAGGGAGAAGGCGGGAAAGGTGGCGGCGGCATGGGCGGTTTCGCGCCGCCGATGCCGGGTGGCGGCCCGCAGACCGGGGCCAGTGGATTCTCGGGGCCCGGTAGTATTGGCACGCCGATGCCGGGTGGTGCCGGACAGCCCGGCAGCAACCTGGGTGGTGGTAGCGGCGGCGGTGGCTGGGTGCCACTGAGTGGGTCGGCCGGGTCGGGCGGTTCTGGGTCCACGGGAGCCGGTGGCCCCGCGACGGGCGTTTCCGGGTTCGGAATGGGCATGGGTGGTTTCGCTCCGGCCGCTGGCGTGGGGGCCGGGCCGCTTGGCCCAATGGGCCCGCGACCGGGAATGCCCAACCCGATGACGCCCGCCGGCCCGGGCACTGGCGATACGTCCACGACGGACGGCAAGATCAAACTGAAAGCGCGCTACGAGTTCGTGGTCGTGTTTGTCTGGAAGGAAGCGACTCCGTCCGACAAGCTTCGACCGATCAAGATTCCCGAGCCGCCGGCCACTGGGGGCGGTGGGGGTCCGGCCTTGCCGGCCGGACGAGGAGCAGGTGGTGGAGGCAGTTCTGGAGGTGGGGGCGGGGCCCCGAAGGACGAATAGGTTCGCGGTTGGTGACGTTTGGTTCGCCCGAGTTCATCCCCCCGACCGCCGACGGAGTTCAGGCATGGCCGCGAAATTCGATCAAGAGATGATGAAGAAGCAGCACTTCTGGCTGCTCCTCATTCCGTTGTTCATCGGCCTGATCTTGGCCTGGATCGGCCTGTTCGTTAACGTCGCCGACGCGACGACCTCGAAGTTCGAGGAAAACAAGAAGGAACGCGACTCCATCGAGAAGGCCAAGGCCCAGCCGAAAAAGACGCTCGATCTTTATGATGAGCGGCGCGTGAAGTATCTCGGACTACGCGGCATCCGCTGGCAGGAAATGTGGGAGGCTCAGAAGGGCATTTACGAGTGGCCGGCCTCCCTCGACGAAAGCCTCGTCGCCAAAGTGAAGGATCGTTCGTTCGGCGAGCCGATCAACAACTCCGAGTTTCTCAACGACTTCCGAGACCACTTCAACAAACAATACGAAGCGCTCGCCACCGAAGTCGCCCCGCTGCAATTCGGCGGCGGTTGGGATCGTGTGCTCCGCTACGTGCCGTCCTGGACGCGGAACCCCGAGTCCGAAGATGTCTGGCTGGCGCTCGAAGACTTCTGGGTTCAGCGCGAACTGGTGCGGTCGCTGAGCAAAGTCAACGTCGACGCGGCCCAGTTCGAACCGACCGCTTCGCTCAAGGCCGGCGATCCCCGTAAGCCGACGGGCGCGATCAAGGACGACCCGCGGGCCCGAATGTTCACGAGTCGAACTTGGCAACTCGACTTGCAGATCACGAACAAGGATGGTGCCTACGGGTTGGCCGGAACCGTGAAAAACTTGACCGATCGGTTGCAGCCCTTCAACGCCAACAGCCAACTCGTGTTCA
>JANLUE010001529.1:0-3039 GCA_031363325.1 Gemmataceae bacterium | reverse complement strand
AAGATCAAGAAGCGATGGAAGTCCCAGCGGCAGATCAGCTAGAAACATTTGAGAATCAATTCCCCCGCAGGCAATACGTCATCGAAATTGTCTGCCCCGAGTTCAAACTAATTGCTACGGATCAAGAGCTTCAACGGCTTGGCTTCTGCTTTGCGATCGGAGCGACGGTCGAGGAATTGTTTCACTTCCTTGGACGCGGCCGGATACGAGCCGGTCGAGGAATAGGTCACGAGGACGGCGAGGTTGTTCGCCTTCGGGGTCGGGGCACTCGTCGAGTTGCCCATCTTTCGCAGCGTCGAAGCGATCTGGTTGGCGGTCCCTTCCGGCAACGGCTTGCTGAGATCGACCTTCTCCTTGGCCGGCGTGACAGGTAGGCCGAGCAGTTTGCCGAGTTGCGTCAGGTCTTTCGGCAGGAATGGTGCAACGATCAGAGCCTCGAAGACGGCCGACGGCCAGCGCTTGTCTTCGGCCCCCAGGGCGACCACGAACGCGGCCACTTCGTCCGGCGACATCGCTTCAGTGAAGATCATGAGTTCGGTTGCCGGGTGTTTCTTCTGCCGTTCCTGAGCGTGGGCGTCGATGATCACGTCGATACCGCGCGCCCGCAAGGCATTGAGCACAACTTCCGTTCCCTTCGGAATCGCGGTCGCGAACAGGTCGAGGCGGATCAGTTCGTCCTTCTTCAACTCGGCGATCAATTTCTTCTGCTCGGCCTCGGTGCCCGGCAGGTCGCGGGGGACGAACAACTTAGACACGCGGAACGCGTCGAGGTCGATGTCGCGGAGGCGTGGCACTTCGACTTCGGGCGGGCCGACGAACGGCATCTCGACGACGCGCGGACTCGGGCCGAGTTCGGGCTTGGCCGGCGGCAGGATCGCCACATCGACGTGCGATTCGTGCGGCATCGGGCCGGATTCGGGGGGCGTTGCTTTCGACTCAGCGGGCTTTCGGGTGACGATCGTACTCATCCGCTGCGAATCGGGCCGGTCGGAGAAGTACAAGAACGAACCGGTACCCAGTGCGATCAGAATTCCGGCTGCTGTTGCCATGCTCGCCCAGCGAATGCGGCGGGCGTCGCGTTCGGTGGAACGGCGGGCCGGTGGGAGTGGCGTTGGGACGAGCGAGCGTTCGCGGATCGAGCCGAGGACGTTGTCGATCAATTCGGCCGGGGCGGCGTGGCGCTTCAAGTTGCGAACGCGGCCGGAATCGCGAGTCAGCTTCGCGTGCAAGGCGCGAGCTTCGGCCGAGCCACGCAGGACGCGCTTGACCTCGGCCGCCTGGGCCGTGGTCAGCTCGCCATCAATGGCGGCCGTCAACAATTCTCGGAGTTCAGTACGGGTCATCGTTCGCTAATTTCTCAAGGCACGCTCCGGTGCCGTACTTATTCGTCCTGGGGCTGCAATAAATCGCGGAGTTCCAGGCGGGCCCGGTGGAGCCGACTGCGGACCGTGCCAATCGGCACGTCCAGGATCACCGCGATGTCCTCATACTTCTGTTCTTCCAGGTCTTTCAAGACCAATACGGCTCGATGCTCGGGAGACAACCGGCCGAGGGCGGCCATCAGGCGTCGATCTTCTTCCGAGCGCTCGATCGCCACGTGCGGCTGACTGTACTCGGACGGGTCGGCCGGCTCGGTGCCGCGTTCGTCCTGGTCCCAGTCGGCCCGAAGAACCGCCTTCCGCTTTCTCTTCAGGCTGATCGCCGCGTTGAACGCGATGCGGTACAGCCAGGTGAAGAACTCGGAGTCCCCCTTGAAGCTATTGAGGGACTGATAGGCGTTGATGAACGCATCTTGAACGACATCGGCCGCGTCTTCGGAGTTATCGACCACGCGATAGACGGCGTTGAACAACCGATCCTGATACCGCCGGACCAGATCGCCGAAAGCGGCGGACCGGCCCGCGAGACATTCGGCGATAATCCGGCGGTCGTGGATGTTCACGAGATCATCTTGCAACTTGGACATGCCGGCGGGAAGAAAAGTTCCCGCGATCCTGGAGTTGAACGAGTTCCGTCGCCTGCAGCTGCGCCCGCCCCACTCACTCGATCGGCACAATCGGTCCGCGGCTTTCCCGACGGGTCGACTGTCCGCAAATGTTCAAGCCCCCCAAGCAATCGCAGTTCCATCCGGTCCCCCGATTGATCCGGCGACCCCTCCGGGATAAACTAAACTCGTTCGGCGAGCGCGGGCGCGAAGTGGGTTTGCCCAAGCCGACAAGTTCGCCCAGGCCGTACGCCCGGTGGAAATCTTGCCCGACCGGCAGGGTTTCGCCAGACGCCCTCAATCCCCGACGTCCAAACGCCCGACGTATTTCGGGCCGCGCGACCCCGGAGAGGCTTCCGCGACATGACCCGCCACACCCTGTCGGCCCTATTCGTCTTCGCCGTGTCGGCCTCCGCGCAGGGGCCATCCACACAAGCCCCGTGGGCCAACAAGTTCTTCGCCGGCAACGGGGCCAACGTTCCGGCGGTCATTTCCCACGATTTCGGCACCCTGCCGAGGGGCACCGTCCGCACGCACCGGTTCACGATGACGAACCCGTACGCCGTCCGGATGACCGTGCTCGAACCAAAGCCGAGTTGCAACGTCTGCGTCTCCGTGCTCGAGTACACCGCGTCGCTGGGCGCGAAAGACACGGGCTACATCGACGTGAAGATGGATACGTCGCGCGTCGATGGGCCGAAAGTCGTCACGCTGCCGGTTCGGTTCGATGGCCGCGACGCGCAAACGGGCGAAGCGTTTTACTCGACGGCCCGGCTCGAAGTTCGCGTCGATAGCCGGGGCGATATCGGCATCAACCCCGGCACAATGGTGTTCGGCACGGTCCCGGCCGGACAATCGGCCACTCAAGAAGTGACGGTCACTTACAACGGTGGCCAACGCGGCTGGAAGATTACGGAGATCGGCTACAAAAAGGAACTCTACGACGTGAAGGCCGAGGAGGTCAACGTTCGTGGGGCTCGGGTCGCCTACAAGATCACGGCGACGCTAAAGTCGAACGCGCCGGCCGGGACAATCGACGAACGCATCGTCCTCAA
>JANLUE010001523.1:0-6988 GCA_031363325.1 Gemmataceae bacterium | reverse complement strand
GCCCGGTCAGGGCCGCTGGTATCGCCGCGTCACCCGCGCCCAATGGCTCTCACCTCAACCGAGCCTCGCCTGACCCCAAACCGACCTTGCTCACGACCGCCCTTTTGTCGGAGGCGTCCACGTGGAACAGGTTTCCAACCTGTTCGGATCGCTCCGCGGTTCGGACAAATTGCCCGAATCTGGGTCGATTCTGGCCCCAGCTGGACCGGAAACGGGCCAAAATGACCGGTTTTGGTCCGCTTCCGGGTCGGTTGCGAACGCAGAGACGGTGTCGTTTTCACCCGCGTTGCCGTTCGCCGGAACCGTATTTTTCTCGGTATTTTGCGGGTGTTTCTGCGTTTCGAGGCTGACCAAACCTTCCGCAATCGGAGCGGACGCGCTCGATTTGTCGCCAACTATCGAAAATCGAATTTGGCCGTTCGCGACTTTCCATACGTATGTTCCGGCACCCCTCTGCATTCCCGACGGCGTCGGTCGTCTCGTTCGATCCGTTTCGGCATGCTTCGACATGGCCGCGACTCGGCGGAATAGCGCAATCTCGGCAAACATCCTGAGGGATAATGCGGCGCCTTCGTTTACGCAAGCCACCGCAATTGGAATTCACATTCGAATGTGGCACAGATTCCAACCGCGCCCGTGGGACAGGTTTCCAACCTGTCGGGAACCGCGGAGAGCGTCTCCAACTCAAGAAACGCTTCGAGTCGCTTCGGACAGGTTTTCAACCGTTGGAAACCTGCCCCACGTGACCACATCGCCTACGGATTTGGCTCTGTGCGTGCGGTCTCGATACGGTTGATCGGAAACCGCGAACGTGCAGACGGAATTCTGGTGGCGGTATGTGTTTCCATCGGTGAAGCTGTCGAAAGAGCCCAGATCGATGTAGTTCGCCGTTGTCTCCAGGTGTGTTGGTCGCCATCGATTTAGATGCCCCGACTATGTTTCGAGACGGCGAACAGTTTGAGTTTCGCCCTGGCAGCTATCTGGCCGCCCGGCACGCCGGCGAATGACCAAAGTCACATCTATCCATCTTCGGTGCCGCGTGCGGACAGTGATCCGTTTCCGCCGGGCAAGGCAAAAGCGCAACATCTCGGCCAGCGGGCTGACCCAATACGTGGCGGCAGAACTCCGATTCTGCCGGGAACGACAAGAACGCGACCTCTCTGGAAGAACGACTGAACCCAGGGTTGACGTCGTTGCGTGTTGGCGAAGCGTTCTGTCGTTCCCGGCAGAATCGGAGTTCTGCCGCCACGTATTGGGTCAACCTGTTGGGCAAGAGGTTGCGGTTTTGATATTCGCAGCGGAAGCAGAGCACGCCGCCAAGGTTGTTATCGCCACTCCGCCGGCCCGTTCGTTGACCCAATGGGAGCCCTTGCGGCGCACCAATTCAAATGGTATCCCGACGCGGTGTGTCGCGAACACAAAGACGCTCGCCTTCCCGGAAGCTGTCGGACCCTCGCTTACGCATCGGGCTACCATTTGAGAATCACCAACCGTATTTGGAGTCGTCGTGCCCGTCTCAATGTCGGCGGCAAGTGTTCGACCTATCGGCCATGACAACGGCCGAAGCGCTTGCGCTGTTGGCCGACCCGAGTGGGAGCCCGTGTGTCCGCCTGTACCGGCGAATTGACGGACGTGCTGACGGCCGATGGCCCAGCATGCGTTCGGGTGCGAGTATGGCGAGGACTGCGCCGACGTGCGGCGTGGGCAGCGTCCCTCTTCGCCATGCTCCTGCTCCCCGCCTGTAGGACACAGGGCGATGTGCATCTGGTGCCGCCGGAGGCAAAGCCCAATCCGCCGGCAACAGAGAAGATGAGCGCGGCCGAACCGCCGGATGCCCTGTCCGGCGCGAAGTAGAAAACACAACCGACGATTTCGTGTCGACGTATATTGATTCGTTGATCGTTCCACGATGGCCGAACAGGCGTCCCCGGATTGGAAATTGCATCGTGTGCAAGTCCGGTACGACGCTGGAATATTCCGAAAGTGCACGTTAGAATAATTTCCAGTAAGGTGCGTTTTGGGTCGGAGCAGGCAATTTGCGAGCGTGACGAAAGGGGGGAGGAGATGCTGGCGACACTCGATCTGGCCGCTGTGCGTCGCTTCACTGCCGACCTGAGCGAGCGACACCGGCGCTGCGACAACGGCGAAGGGATGGAGTGCAGCACGCTGGAAAGCAGCATCGATTTGTACGTAAGACTCTGCGAAGAGTTGCAGCGGGGCGTGGAGCGATGGGCGCTCGCCATTTTTTCTGGAGAAGTACCGCTCGACCCCGCCGTCGAGACACTGCTGAAGCATGAGACCCGGCTCTTGATTGGCCGTGCCAAGCGCGTGGCGGAGCGCGGCCGCACGTTTGAAGGACCATGCTATCACCTCGCGGGGTTGAATCGGCTTTTCCGCCAAATTCAAGTACTGGAGGCACTGTTGTCCCCGTGGGTGACGCCTCAGTTAGCAGTCGGCCCGGCTCCGCGGACAACGATCCCGGACGAAACGGAACGCGTGATTAAAGAGCGACTGGCGAAGCTACAGCCGCTCCCCGCGGACTGGCGGCCCGCGGACCCCGAACAAGCGGCCTTCTTCCGCAAACAAGTCGGAGAGTGATCAGGCTGGCAGAGGCACGATTTCCTTGGTGCATGAAGGACTGAAATGTCCCAAAGGTCGCCGATCCGTCTCACTCCCGTTCGGATTCTGCCAGGGCAAGAGGAATATCAAGCCATTCTGACTTGGCCGTTTGCCGCCGAGCCTTTTTACGAGGGTCAGGTAACGCGGCTTCTCGCGCACGATATCCCATTTCGGGTGCGGTACACCTTTGGATTGGTCTGGGTGTACAAGGATCCGGATGGAAACTCCGTGGGCTTCGGCACCCTCGACGTATGCAAGGACTACCAGAAGTACACGGGCGGACGATTTCACTCGTACATCCCTCTGTTGGCCGTCAACCCGTCGTTCCAGCGGCTCGGGCACGGCAAGAGCATCGTCCGGCACCTGATCGGTGAGGCGGCCTTGATCGCTCGCAGCCCAGCCGATTTCTCCAACCTTCTGTTTCTGGACGTCTACGCGGCCAACACGGGCGCGATTTCTCTCTACGAGAAGCAAGGGTTCGAGATCCTCAACCTCGACTGCCCGATCGCCGACACGCAAGAGAACAACGAGCCGTACTACGTCATGGCGAAGCAAGTCTCACTGGCGAAGCCGTGACTCGACTGCTCGGCCATTCCCCTTTTGGCCCGCACCGATCCTCGGTCAACGACCTTGCACGGCCAACGGGAGCCCAAGCGGCGCACCATTTCCAATCGGAAGGTCGTCATGAAAACGTTTGGCGTTCTTCAAATGGTAGCCCGACACGTCAGCGAGGGACCGCGTCGCGAACACAAAGACGCTCGCCTTCGCGTAATTTGGCTGACCCTCGCTGACGCGTCGGGCTACCATCCGAGGAACGCCAACCGTATATGGGACGCGACGCTCGCCCTCGCTGACGCGTCGGGCTACCAGCCGATGTTCGGCTGCCACGCCAACAGCATGCAATAGCAACGCGCGAGCGAAGGTGAAAGTCGCGGCCCAAAGACGGTTGGCGTTCTTCAAATGGTAGCCCGACGCGTCAGCGAGGGAGTGCGTCGCGAATACGAAGACGCTCGCCCTCACGAAATATGGCTGAACCCTCGCTCACGCGTCGGGCTACCATCCGCTGTTCGGCTGCCAAGCCTCCGGCGTGTCAGAGCCAACGCGCGAAGCCTGTGGAACGAGCCGAGCGCGTCCCCCGCGGATCTTGGTATCGAGTTTCCACGCCGACGCGCTCGGCTCCGTCACGCGATTGAAAACCTGTCGATGAATCAGTCTCGCTTGCGATTGAATTCCGCCAAAACCGCGAGCGTTGCCTTGTCGTCGGGGGCGACTTCGAGTGCCCCTTGCAGCCAACGCAGCCCTTCCGCCGATTGGCCATTGCGTAGGCAGATGATCCCCGCCTCGCGGCGTGGCGCGGGGTCGCGCGGCCGATTGACCACGTCCTTCAGCAGATTGTCCAGGCGAACGAGGTCGGCTTCGATCTGTTTGAATCGTTCGAAGTGTTGCCGCGCCTCGTCGGTCCGACCGGCCCGCTCCAGGCACAGCCCAAGTTGATAGTGAACTTCGTGGTCGTTCGGGGCCAGTTCGACGGCCCGCCGCAGCAGTCGCTCCGCGTCGCCCAGTCGGCTGTCCGTGATGGCGAAGCGGCCGCACTCGAGCAGTGCCTCGCTGTTGGACGCGAAGTTCTCCTCCAACTCGCGGACGAGTGCGCGGGCCTCTTCGGTTCGACCCATGCGGTCGCGACACCGTTCGAGCCCGAGCAGGATACTCAAATCATCCGTGTGATTCTGCCGCAATTCTTCGTACAAGCCGGCCGCCTCCTCGAACTGCTGCGCGCGATAGAGCAGGCCGGCGAGCAGCGTTTTCGCCTCCCGGTGGGCGGGGAAATCCGCGACGAGCCCACGACAGGCCTCCGTGGCGAGTTCGCGCTTGCCGAGCACGTCGTCCATGCGGGCCCGGATCATTCGGCCAATCGGGTTCTTCGGGAAGCGCGTCAGAAGGTGATGCACCCAGAAGCCGGCGCGATCGAAGTGATAGATCAGGACCGAGCCGCGCGCGAGCGATTCCAGAATCTGTTCCGTGGCGGGGTGCTCGGCGTCGGCCTTCGCCATCAAGTCGTAAACGTCGCGTTCGATGTTGCCGAGTTGGGCTTGCTGAAGCGATTCTTCGAGGCGAGCTTCCGGAGTTCGGCCGGCGAGCGCCCGGTAGGCCCGAAGGTGCTTTTGCGCCTCGGAAACGTCGCCGTCCCGGCGGGCGGCTTGCGCGGCCAGTAGCAAGATCGCCGGCTTCTTCGGCTGAAGGTCCCTGGCCAATCGAACGTGGTCGCGTGCCGCCGGGAAGTCGTAGCGTGCGAGGGCATCCTCGGTGCGCGACACCGCGAAGTGCGACCGCGTCAGCCGAACGGCGTGCCAGGCCACGAAGCCGGTCGCGCAAAGAACGACCAGAGCGCAGACTTGCTCGCGGCGTCGGAACCGGAGGAACGCGCGAAGCGCGCGACGGAGCGGGTCGACGACGCGCATGTCAGCGTTTCTCCGCGCGGCTTTGGTGCACTTCGGCCAGGTCCAATCGGCCCGTCTGGCGGTAATGATTGGCGAGCGCCGCGTGAACGGGTCGGTGGTCGCCCTTGCGCCGCAAGGCGTCTTGAAGCAGGTTGAGGCCCTGTTGCGTGCGGCCGATCCGCAAGGAGATCACCCCCGCTTCGATGCACGGCCCGGCGTCGGCGAGTTGGGGGCCGATCAGACGAGTCAGTTCCGTGAGTCGACGCAAATCTTGTTGCAGCGTTTCCAGTCGCCGCGCGAGTTGGGCGGCTTCCTCGACCTTGCGCTGGGCGCGAAGCGCGAGGGTCAACTGGTAAAGCGCTTCCGAGTCGCTCGGCTCGGCCTTGACGACCTGGCGCAGCCATGTTTCGGCACCCGCCGGGTCGCCGCTTTCCATCGCCGCTTTCCCGAGCAGCGACAGGGCCAGCGTGGAGTTCGGCTCGCGACTCCGGGCGCGTTCGATGAGGGGGAGGGCCTCCTTGGCCTGGCCGCCTTCGATTCGACACTGGGCCAGTCCAAGCAGGGCTTCTGTATCATCGGGGTCGCGTGCGAGAACCCATTCGTAGTTGGGGCCGGCCGCGCCCGGGTTTCGCTGGCGAACCTGGATTCGGGCGACGGCGATGCGCACGTCGCGATCGTCGGGGGCGAGCTCGAAAGCCCGCTGATAGAACTCGGCCGCCTGTTCGATCTGAACCATGCGCTCTGACACCCCGCCGCCCCAAAGCCACGCCCAGGGTGCGTCCGGCTCGAGTGCGCGCCAAAGCTCGCAGGCCTGCCGAGCGTCCGCCCAGCGCTCGCTGAGAATGTAACCCCGGGCCAGTGCCTCCAGGACCAGTCGCACGTCGGGGTGATCCGGATTGACGGTCGCGCGGAGGCGAACGTCGGCCTCGCCGATCACGCCTTGTTGGACGAGGATCAGGTCGCGTTCAAGGCGGATCGACGACTCGTCACCGCCGCGGTTTTCGCACTCCGCTAAATGGCGTTTGGCCTCGGGGAATTTGCCGCGTCGCCGCGCGCACCGATCGGCCTGAAACCAACCGGCCGGGTCCTTGGGTCGCCGAGCGACGTAGTCGTCGAGAAAAGTCGCGGCGGCCGTCAGATCACGGGCGGCGAGTGCTTGTTGCGCGTCGTCCCAGGCGCGCTGGGCCCGATACCGATCCCACTGCCAGTAACCGACGCCCGCGAGAACGCCGGCCGTCAGTAAGCCCGCCAACAGGTAGAGTGGCCGACGTGCGCGGGTAGGCAAGGGAACACTTGTGACGGGAGCGGGGCCGGCACCCGATTCGAGTGGGGCCTCGTGGTCGGAGAAGTTGCTGGTCGGCTCGGGAAGGCCGTCACAGTTCGATGTTGTGGGTCTGCTCACCCTTTTGGACCGTGAAGCTCAAACCCGAGGAATCGAAGTTCGAGTATTTGTTTTCAACTTGCACGACTTCCTTTGGAATCGTCGGCGCCGAGGGAAGCGGCTGTCCCTTGCCCTTCAGTCGCGCCATCACGTTTGGGTCCATGGGCAACGATTGAACGGTGACCGTGATTTTGCACTCGCCGAGCGGAGCGTCGAGCAACTCGTAGTTGCCCTCCGGGTCGATGTTCGCCGTCGCCGAAACGCCTTCCTTGTTCATGAACATCACCGCCCCGGTCGTGAGGTTCTTCTTGCCCCTCGTGACTTTGCCCTTCACGGCGCCGCGGGACTTGAAGTCCGGCCCACCACAGCCGCCGGCGAACACGATCGCGAAGGCCAACAGGCCAATCGCCCAGCGCCGTCCGATCAATGCGGAACGGTTCGATGACATCGAGAAGCCCCTTGAAACGTTGAGGGAACTGGGCGAAGCAATGGAAGCGGGGTGCGATTGTTCGCTCGCCGCGCCCAGGGTCCATCGCGTCGTACAAATTGT
>JANLUE010001512.1:0-4748 GCA_031363325.1 Gemmataceae bacterium | reverse complement strand
ACCCTGAAGGCCGAGCCGACCGACTTCGTCCGCTCGAGCGTGCCGTACCTGACCCGGCTCGCCTGGGTGTTGCACAAGGGCACGGAACGCGAGACGGCCGACGAGGTGCTCACATTCGCCGTGGCGAAAGACCCCCAGGTCCCGGCCGAGCGCAAGGAACTCGGGGCCGTCCTCGGGGCCGCCGGCCGGGTGCCCGAAGCCCTCAAGATGTACGATGGCCTAACACTGGACGGCGAAGACCGCTACCGGATCATCGGCCTGTACTCGGCCGCCAAGGATTGGGCCAAGGCCGAAAAGCAAAGCCGCGATCTCCTGAAGACGAACCCGAACGATCGACGGGCCAAGCGCTGGCTGGCCGACGTACTCAGTTGGAAGGGCGAGCATGCCGAGGCCCTGACCATGTTCGCCGAACTGCTCAAGCTCGAACCGAATAGCCCGGAGTTGCCGGTCCGCATCGCCGAGGTAACCCTGTGGAGCCGCGACGCGGCCAAGGCGCTCACGCTGTTCGAAGTGTTGCTGCTGAAGTCGCCGGATCAACCGCGATTGTGGGAGGGGTACATTTCGGCCGCGGCTGGTGTGCCAAACCTGACCGACGTGCAACTCGGCCTCGTGCGAACGGTTCGACTCGCCGCCGAGAAAGCGAACCTGAAGAACGCCACCTTCTGGGCTCGTCTCGCCTATGTGTTGCACCGCTCGGGCGACCCAATCGCCAGCTCCATTCTCGATCGTTCCTTGGCATTGAAGCCGCGCGAGCCCGAGGAACGTCGCGAGATCGCCGGCATCCTCTCGGCCCTGAAGCGACACAAGGAAGCGGCCGCCATGTACGCGGAGCTTCCATTGACGTCGGCCGATCGCCTTCGACTCGCCGAGTTCCACGCAGCGGCTGAAGACTTCCCGTCGGCGAAGCGAGAACTGGCCGAAGTCCTGCGCGACACGCCGAACGACAAGAAAGCACGCCGCTATCTGGCCGATGTGTTGAGTTGGAACAAGGAGTACCCGGCCTCCCTCGAAGCGTTCGCCAAGTTGCTCGCGGACGATCCGGCGAATCCGGAGCTACTGCGCCGAGTCGCCGAGGTGCGGCACTGGAGCGGCGCGGCCGAAGAAGCGGTCGCGGCCTTCGTCAAGTTGCTCGCCCCCTGGTCGCAAGACCCGCTGACGTGGCGTGGCTTCATCGACGCGGCGGCCGCCTCGAAGTCGATTTCGGCCGATGCGGGCCGACTCGCGGCGCGCATCGCCACGGAAGTCGGCACCGCGGCCAAGGCCAAGGAACTCGCGGCCGACCCGTTGTTCCTGGGCCGACTCGCGCTCGTGTTGCATAAGGCGAACCAAATCGATTCGCGCGACCGCGTGATCGCTCGGGCGATGGCCGTGCCGTTGCCGACCCCGGTCGCCCGCCGCGAGTTGGCCGGCATCTTGATGGCCGTCGGCCAGACGAAGCGAGCCCTCGAATTGTTCGCCAACCTGGAACTCACGCTCGACGATCACCTCGCGTTGATCGACGCCCACCTCGCCGAGAAACAGTTCGACCTCGCGGAGAAGGCCGCCCGTTCGCTTCGCGACACGTACCCGGACGACCCGAAGGTTCGCCGCAAGTTGGCCGTCGCACTCGGGGCATTGAAGAAACATGCCGAAGCGCTTGGCCTGTTACGCGGCTTGCTGAAGTCGAACCCGGACGATCAGACACTGATTGCCGACGTGGCTCTGGCGACCTTGTGGTCCGGCGACCCGGACGGGGCAGTCTCGCAACTCCGCTCGCTCGTCGCCAAGGGCGACCCGGCGATCGCGTCGGCCTACCTCGACGCGGCCGCCCAGGTCAAATCGATCGACGCCGCCGCCAACAAGGAAGCGGTCCTGAGCCTGCATGAACGCTCGGAGAAATTGAACTTCAACACGGCCAAACGGCAACAACTCGCCTGGGTGCTTCGCCGCGTTGGCGAAAAGGACAAGGGCACCGCGATCCTGAAGTCCCTGCTCGACGCTGACCCCTCGGCCGACGCGATTCGCCTGGAATACGCCCAGGCCCTCGACGATCTGGGCAAGAAAGACGAAGCGGCGAAACAGTATCGGCTGCTCTTGCAGAAGAAAGTCACGCCCGCAAAGGGGCCATAATCGTGTGAGTAAACTCGCGAGGCCCAATCGTGGACGCCGACCAGGTGGAAGACTTCGCCGACCGGGCCAGCCGACTGGTCAAGTTGACGGAATGAAACTCACCATTGCCCAGGCGATGCGGTACGAAGGCCGGACGGAAGGCGACTTGATGGCCACCCGGCGGCACATCTTAAAATTTGCTCGCAAGCGGTTCGGCGAACCGCCGATCAGGTTCGCCCCTCGACTCGAATCCATAACCGACCCCGATCGACTCGAACGTATGCTGGACGCGATCGACGAGGTTTCGTCCTGGTCGGCAATTCCGAAAGGCGAGTAACGCGGCGATCGAACATAGGTGGAAACGACCGACGAAGCGATCACGCGGGTCGCCGAGTCGGGCCACGGCTCTCTTCGCAAGGTGGTCGACATTGGGCAGGTTCAGTGACGATGGGTCCGCCGCGAGTAGTCCCGAGAGGATCGCGTCAAAAGCGGCGCGAGCGACAGCCGTCGCCCGATCAACACGCAAGCGGTTCAACCCATGCCTTGGATCGAACCGCTTGTGGTTTCATCGGCCGACGGATGTCGCTCCGCTCGCCTTTGGTCACTCGGCGATCAATGCGATTCTTCGCCGATGTGTTCTTGCTTGTATCCGCCCGTCACTTTGAAGAGCAGGATCAGAAGCAAGTAGCACACGGCCATCGCGGCCGGGACGACAGCCGTTACGATCAGGGCTTGTTGTCCGCCGTAGAGTTGAGCGCTTTCGACTTTTGCCTTATCCGTTTCGGCGCTCTTTTTGCCTTCGTTGTCCCACCAAGTTTTCAGCGCGGCAAGGCTCTGTTCGAGGCCCGGGTCGACGCCCTTGCCATCCTTGGCCGCTTCCTTCGATTTGGCCAGGGCCGCAAGGTCGTTTTCGAGCTTGGCCGCGTCGTCCGCCAACACGCCGGCCTTCGAATTGTCAATGCCCGCGACCTTTGGAACGAACGCCGGCTCGTAGATCTTGGCCGCGAAGAAATCGACGGAGAACGGTTTCGCTTCCGACACGAGGTATCGTTGCGCAGTCTCTGGAGCAATTTCCTTGAGGTTGGTCGACGCGTAGTAGTCCTGCTTGAAGCCGATGGCCGGTCCGCCGAGCATTCCGGCCGACAACATGCCGACCCCACCGACGACGCCCATCGCGAGGGCACCACCCTTGGGGAACCGTTCGGAAACCACTCCCAACATTGTCGGCCAGAAGAACGTCTTGCCGACGCCGTAAATCGTCGCGGCGACGATCGCCAAAATCATCGCCGAACCACTGGCCGCGTCGATCGAACCCAGGAAGTACAAACCGCCGGCCGCAATCACTGCACTGGCGAAGAGCAGTCCGAGCGGCGAAATCTGGTGCACGATCGGCCCGGCGAAGAATCGCAGAGCAAACATCACCGACGAGGTCCAAAGGAACAGCATCAACCCGTAAGTCGGGTCTTTCAGCATTTTGCCAGTGATCGACGAAATCCAGCTATCGGTGCCAAGCTCGACATAGCCGACCATCGCGTGGATCAGGATGAGGAACAACAGAACCGGGTGCGCGAGCTGGGCCACCATGGTCCCGAACGAGACGCCCGACGAACTCGTTTCCGAGACCGGGAACCGGCGGCCGACCATCATGAGGCCGTACGCCAATGTCGGAACGAGGAATACGCCCAGCTTGACCTGCCACGATACGTCCGGCGCGAACTTGGTGAAACCGATGCCGATCAGCGCACCGAGGATCAGTCCACCCGGCCAGCCGGCGTGCAGGATGTTCAGGTAGTGCGTTTTGTTGTTTGGAAAGAGCGTTGCCGTCAACGGGTTGATGACGGCTTCACAAGTACCGTTTCCGAGTGAGAACAGCCACATTCCGACGAGCAGGCAGTTGTAGCAAGCATCTTTGCCGTACTGGGCATAGACGAACCCAGCCGAGAGCGTCACGATCGCGCTGGAGACGTGCAGGAAGAACGCCAGGGCCATCAGTTTGCCGTAGCCAATCTTGTCCGCAATGGCACCGAGTACGATGATCGCGAGCCCGAAGCCCACGAGCCCGCCGCCGGTGATTTTGCCGAGCTCGGATTGGGTGAACCCGTAGAGCTTGCCCCACTCGTCCGTAATGCCGCCGCGGACTGAGAATCCGATTCCAGCGGCGACGAGCGTGAAGAAACTCGCCCAGAACAGCATTTTGTTGCTGAAACTGGTCGTTTGTGTTGATTGCTCCATCGGACGGTAGCCCTTCGGGAGAGTCGGAATGGGTTACGGGGAAACGCGATGGGGGGAATACTACCAGTCCGAAGCGGTGGGTGCCAGCGCAAATCCCAAGGAATAACGCGTTCGCCGCGCGGCGAAGGCTTTGCGAAGCCGAGCGCGACGCGCGGAATCACCCAGTGCGCTGAACGCGACTTGTGAATCGGCGCGACGCGCTCGGCTTCGTAAAGCCTTCGCTGCGTGGCTAACGGGTCTACTTGTTGAACGTGTTCGACATCATGCCGTGGACTTCCGCCGACGCCTTTACGACCAGGGCCTTGGCGGCGGGGTGGTACGTGATCTCGCCGCGACCATCGCTTGGGCCGCCTTTCCAGCTGCCCGGGTCGATCGCGTCCTTGATTGTCTTGACCAGCAACTCGACGTTTCGCTTGGTTTGCTCTTCG
>JANLUE010001507.1:0-1324 GCA_031363325.1 Gemmataceae bacterium | reverse complement strand
CGAGGTCGCGCTGGATGTTCGCCAGTTCGCGATCGACCTTGGAATCGCGGGCGGGCAACATGGCCCCGAGGGCGATCGCGCCGAGCAACAGTGTCGTCGCGATGGCGAGGGCCAGGAAACCGCTTGAATTTCGGGCCATGGATCGTCCGATCCGCCCGGCGCGCGTCAATGGCCGGGCCAGTGGGGCTTCGTTTCGGCCGACGCGGGCGAGGTCGTCGGCCAAATCTTGAGCCGAAGCATATCGTCGCGCGGGGTTGGATTCGAGGCACTTCAGGCAGATGGCTTCGAGCGCGACCGGGACGTTCGGACGCCGGTCGCGTGGTGGCACGATGGCCGCCGGTCGGCGAGCCCAGTGGGGCACACGCCGAGTCGGGCCATCGCCCGTGAACAAGAAGTACAGCACTGCCCCGAGTCCGAAGACATCCGTCTTGGGGCCAATCGACTCGCGTCGGCCGGCCGCTTGCTCGGGTGCCATGAACTCCGGCGTGCCCATCACTTCGCGAATTTGCGTTTCGTGGGTGGGAGCGTCGGCCATCATGCGGGCGATTCCAAAGTCCGCGAGCTTGGGGCTGCCGTCCGAATCGAGCAACACGTTGCCGGGTTTCACGTCCCGATGAACGATTCCAACGACGTGAGCCGCATGAACCGCGCGGGCGAGTCGTTCGACAATCGCGGCGGATTCCGTCGGGGTGAACGGTTTCGCTCGGGCCCGTTCCTGCAAGCTTCCGCCCGGCAGATGCTCCATCGAGAAGTACGGGCAGCCTTCGGACTCGCCGACTTCGTAGACGGTGACGACGCCCGGGTGCCGCAGACGGCCCAGGGCTTTGATTTCGGTGCGAAAACGATGGCGCTCGGAGGCCGTGCCCAGGCCCGAGAGGAGGAACTTGACGGCGACGGGCCGGTCGAATCCAAACTGCTGGGCCCGAAAGACGACGCCCGAGCCACCGCGGCCGAGTTCTTCGAAGACTTCGTAGTCGGGTAGTGATGGCAAAAGACCGGCGCCGGGGGACACGAAGTCTCCCGGCGCCAGGTCAGGCGATCCCACCGTGGGAGAGTTCGGCGGGGAGAACCTGCCCGACGCGGCGGCGACGGAGCCCGCAACGGTTGACTCGGCCAATGCGACCGGCGTCTCGTCGAAACCCAGCCGCATCAAGCAGGCTGGACATTCGCCGAGCGGGGCGTCGTCCGGAATCGAAGACTGACAGCGAGCACAGGTAACGACTGCGACCAACGGACACCTCCCGTCGGAGCGAGTAGTCATAAGTAATTACCGGTGATTTTGAAAACCGCCCAAAAAATCTTGAGAAAAACTAAACTTCTTTTG
>JANLUE010001480.1:0-1166 GCA_031363325.1 Gemmataceae bacterium | reverse complement strand
CCCCTGACCTCTTGAATGCCATTCAAGCGCTCTCCCAGCTGAGCTACATCCCCAACGAATAAAAATCTACGTCCCGAGGCCGCCGGTGTCAATGCGGCCTCGGGTTTTCCAAAGGGACGGTCCAAGCCATCCGTCGGTTCGCGCCAACTTCGCCGTTCGTTCGCGCGCGGGCCCCCAACGATAGAACGACTGCACGTGTCCCCTTTTGCCGCCGTCGCGCAGATCACCCCCCATGGCCGGTGCCCCGCTTCCGGACTCCGTCCTCGTGCAACGGGCCGCCGCCGGCGACCAGGAGAGCCTGGGCTTGCTCCTCCATCGCGACCGCGATCGATTGAAGCGCATGGTCGCGCTCCGGCTCGATCGGCGCCTCCAAGGCCGCGTCGATCCGTCCGATGTCATTCAGGAAGCGCAACTCGAAGCGTCCCGACGGCTCAGTGAATTTGTCGCCCGGCCGACCATGCCGTTCTTCCTGTGGTTGCGACTCATCACCGGTCAGAAGCTGCTGCAGTTTCATCGCCACCACCTCGGGGCCAAGATGCGGGCGGCCGGGCGGGAGGTTTCGCTCTATCGTCGCTCGCTTCCCGAAGCGACGTCGGCCGCCCTCGCCGAGAAACTGCTGGGACGTGAGGCGGAACCGGATGCTGAGGCGGCGCGGATCGAGTTGAAGCTTCGCCTGCAAGACGCGCTGAACGCGATGGACGCCACCGATCGCGAAGTCCTGACGTTGCGGCACTTCGAACAACTCACGACGGCCGAGACGGCGGCGGAACTCGAAATCACGGAAGAAGCCGCGAAGAAGCGGCATGTCCGGGCGCTCAAGCGACTCCGCGACATCCTGGTGCAATTGCCCGGCGGCCCCGAGGGCCTGCTGCCATGACGGAAGCGACCCAGGATCGGTCGGCGCTCGATGCCCTGATCGACGACTTCATGGAACGTCTCCGCCGCGGCGAACGGCCGACCGTCGACGAGTACGCCACACGATACCCGGCACTCGGGGCCGAGATTCGCGACCTGTTCCCGGCACTCGACGTGTTGGAGGGACTTGGCTCCGTGGCTGGCGATGCGGTTCCGGCCGGGCCGGCCCCGCCGCAGCATCTCGGCGACTACCTGATCTTGCGCGAGGTCGGTCGCGGAATCCGGTGTTCGACAAGGCAGGCAAGTACCTG
>JANLUE010001393.1:0-2872 GCA_031363325.1 Gemmataceae bacterium | reverse complement strand
CACGAACTGGCCGTTCCTGGTGCCGACGGAGGCGTGGAACCGCGAGACGAGTGGGTGCGGCAGGTGAAACTGAGCGGATGGGTCGCGGCCCAGAACGCCGCCTTCGGCCACGGGGACACAGAGCGTTGTCGCGACTGAGCGCCGTAGGTTCGCGATTTCCGCTGGACCGGCGGCAAGTGTCGAACCGGGATGAGACTGCGATTGTTCGATCGAAATGATTCGTAAGAGTGGGCCGGTATGGCCGAGTCCAATCCGGTCGCCGGGGCGCAAAATCGCCCTTTCTCTCAATGAAATTCCGTTCAGTAAAGTGTCGTTCTTGGCGCTCTTGGGTTCAATCGTTGGGCCGCCGGGCGATTCGTGGATTTCGGCGTGAAGTGCCGACACCATCGGGAATTGCGACTCGGAGACGGTGATCGCCGAAGTCGGGTCACGGCCAATCTTGGCTGGAAATGTCGCGATTACGAGATCGCCTAGGATCGTATCATTTGAGTCAATAAGTTGGACTTTGACGATCATCCGGATACCATTCTTGTTTCCGCACCTCTCGCAAAGGTGCGAACTTCGCACGACTCGTAACTCGCCAATTTATTCCCACCCCGCCCAAACCCCGATTCGCTTGCCCGCCTGGAGGTTCACCAATGAATGACGAACTGATGGACCTCTTTGCGCCGGCCAGCACCCCGGACATGGCGATGGGCGATCATTTCCTCTTTGGCACGTACCTTGCAATCGCGGTGATTGGCTTACCCATTCTCTTGATTCTCGCTTGGGTCACCGGTGAACTCTTCGCCGAGTTCGTCATGAACCGTCTTCGCCGCGACCGCTCAACGACCGTCGAAGAAACCCAGGTTGCCACCGTGAATCGAGTCATGGAATCGGCACCCGTCGTCGGCCAACGCGAGGTGCGCTCGCAATCGAAGTACCCGACCTTCGCCGTGCTTCGATCGGCCATGGGCGGTCATGCCCGTCGCGAAGGGCCGGAGTCCAAGGCGCGGCTCGAAGCCGTCCTGTAAGTCACCAGACGGGATCGTGGCCCATCGCTCGGCGGATCAGGCCAATCTGACCGGCGTGCAGCATTTCATGTTGGCCCGCCCAGCGCAAAAACTCCCCTCGTAACTTGCAATACCGGTGCGCCGGGGCCGACGCCGGGATCGGCAAATCCAAATCGGCCTCGGTCAGGTTCGCGATGACCGCGAGTGCCGATTCCTGGACCCGGTCGTAGACGGCCCGCATCTCCGCCGGGGATGGGTTCTTCAACGGATCGGCATCGGGCATTGACGTGCGACCATATTGCGTCGCCCAGATCGTCGGCATCACGGCCTCGTTCGCCGATGGTCCACCCCCCGCCCGGTCGATCACGAGTCGAAACTTGGCGATCGACAAGTGCCCGACTTGCCACGCGACATTCGATGGGCAACCCGCCGGGAGCGCGTACCAGGCGGCCGGCGGGATCGTGTCCAGAAGTTCGTTCGTGTAGTCGTGCGTGAACCGCAAGGCGGCCGTCAGCACTTCGAGTCGGGTCGGCATGGGTGAACCCTCTATTTCTTCAGGTGCTTGTCGTGCCAGTCGGCGAGGATCTTGATGTCCTTTTCGATCGCCGGCCAACCGTGAGCGGCCCCGGGTTTCACGACCAACTCGCACAGGACCTTATGTTCCTTCATCCTGGCGATCACCAGCTCAGCCTGTTGGATCGGCACCAGTTCGTCCTTGTCGCCGTGAATCATCAGGGCCGGGGCCGACTTCGCGGTGATGTGATAGACCGGCGAAATCTGCTTGCCGATCTCACGACGCTTTTCTTGATCGGTGATCACGTCGTACGAGCGCGTCTCCTTGTTCAATTCGACGAACTCGAACGGCGACTTGAAGCCCTTGAGCGTGCCACCGCCAAGCGCCTCGTTCCCCGGTTTGCCGTAGTTCAGAAAGTCCGTTGGTGGAAAGAAACAGGCCACGGAGGCAACCTTGCTCGATTGACGATCGACCGGGTCGCGGGCTTCGGGGTCGCCGTCTTTGCCGGCACAGCCTTGCATCAGCGACAGGTGCCCGCCGGCCGATGCGCCGGAGATGCCGATCCGCTCGGGATCGACTCCATAGTCCTTGGCGTGGTGCTTCACGTAACGCGTGGCCCGATGCATGTCTTCCAGCACCTCGGGGATGCTGAATCTTGGCTGACTGCCGTGCATCACGGCAAACACCACGTAGCCACGTGAAATGAAGTCTTCGAGGAACTTCGGGTTCACCGAACTCTTCGACGAGAACCAGCCGCCACTCACGGCGAAGATCACGCCTGCCCCGTTCTTCTCTTTCGGAGTGAAGACATCCATGGTCAGGCACAGGCCGAACTTGCGGCCGTAGATCACGTCTTCCTTGCGTTCGTACGCGGGCTTGTCCTGGGCCATCGCGGCGAACGGTGACGCCAGCAATAAGGCCGCGACCAAGAAGCGGGGCATGGAGAGTCTCCGACAAGTTTGGGATGCCGGCTTCTTAGCGGTTTAACGGGCGGACGCCACCGGTTAGACCGACTCTCGGGCGGAACTCGATGGACCAGGTTGCGGAACTTCCCAAGTCCGTTGAATCGAAAACTGCCCTTGCTCATCCCAGGGCGAATCGGCTATCCCGATGGCCGAACCCGACTTGGGAGACGGCCATGGTCCGCGCGTTAGCGATTTGTACCTTGCTTTTCACGGCCGGTCTCGCTCGGGCCGACGCGCCGCGCTTCAAGTTCGCGAAGGGCGAGACGATCACCTATCACCTCGTGCAAGCCACTCAGGTGACTGAGGTCGCGCTCGACGAAAAGTCGAACAAGCCGGTCGAATCGTCGACGCACACGAAGGCCGACCTCACGCGACAATGGAAGGTCGTCGATGTCGATGCC
>JANLUE010001356.1:0-2143 GCA_031363325.1 Gemmataceae bacterium | reverse complement strand
CGGGGCCCTCGCCGATCCGTGGAACATTCTCGGCTATCAGGGGCTGTATCCGCTGTTCCAGTCGCGTGAGGACAGCACGCACGACCCTCGCACTGAAGACTTGATCGACGCGCTCACCCGGCAATTCGACCTGTACGCGGCGGTCCTGGCGGCCGCCGCGTCCGCCGGCGATCGGCGCATTCTGGATTCGGCGTCGAAGGGCGTTCGCAAGTTGTCCGAATGGTGGGATCAGTTCGCGGCCTACGAAGTGAACGATGTGCCGCGACTCCACGGCGGCGAACGAGCCGATGCGGCGCTCCACGTCGCCCGAGCGTTGGCGGAATGGAGTCAACGTGGCCGGGGCGGCGAGTCTGGCTCGAACGAGGACATCGCCTTCTGGCGCGATCGCAAGGAAGGCTTCACCTCGCCCGCGGGCTTCGCGCAGGTAATCGAAGCTCTACTTCGCCAACAGGACTGGCGGGCGGCGCTGGCGCTCCTGGTTGCTTGGCTGAGCGAATCGGAATCGATTTCGCTCGAAGATGGCACCGCCTCGTTCCACGATCTGTCGTCGCGTTGGCTCGATGGCGCGATGGCTTCGCCGGACCGGGACCGACTCATCTCGCGGTTCTTCGCACTGATGGCCGTCAACGCCGAGGACTTGTGGCGAGTGCCGGACGTACCCGGTGGCATGGTCCGCAAAGAATCGGAAGACCGCTTCGAATCGGCCTACGAAGATGTGACATTTAAAGATTCAGCGGACGACGGAAATGACGGGGCCATTGCCGGCGGCGGGCCGCCGGACCGGATGGAGTTCGCGCTCGAAGAAAACGCCCGCGACTTGGAGCAACGCTTGGCGTTCCTGTCGGCCGTCGCCGAGATGTGGCGAACCGCCGCCCGACCGATCAATCGCAAGGCGAACGTCGGGCTCGCGATTGGCAAGGTCGTCGCGGGCGATTCGCCCGAGTCTTGGCTCGAGACGGCGCGCGAGTGGCACGCCGGGCTCATTGACTTTGTCGAAACGCTACACGCGATCGAAGTCCCCGACCCAATCGGCGGCGTCGACGAAGTGATGGAGTACGACCGCCGCCGCATGACCAAGGATCACCTCACGGACGTGGCCCTCGATACCTGCGTCGAAGTTGGTCGGGCGATCCGGGCCCTGGCAGCCGTGGTCGGCGAAAAGCCGGCCGAGGCGAAGGAACGCGGCTCGTGGGAAGTCGCGGCTGGGCGCATCGAGAAGGCCGTCGCCGCCCGCGATTCGGTCCGTGTTCGGGCCGCCTTGCCTGGCTTGCTCAAGCCATTGCATCGGGAACCGTTGCTGTTCGTGCCACTTTCCGAGGGCGGCCGACCGCAGCCGATCCTGCGGGCGCGTTCGGCCCTGGCGATGCTCGATTCGCTCTTCGAGCGCTTGCCGCGCCTTGGCTTGATCCGCGAAACATATCACCTCGTTCGGATCGCCAAGTCGATGGAGAAGAACGGCCCCGAGTCCGGCCGTCGGGTGAGCGAGTTCGATCGCTTGTTCCGAATCGCCTTGCGAGCCGTGGTCGACACGTTGCTCGACGCGGCCCGCGACTGGGACGAACGAGACGAAGCCGAAACCGAACCGTTGGTCGAAATCCTTCGCAAGATCGCCGACTCGTTCCTGAGCATTTGGGTCCAGCACAGCCAGACGCTGCGCCTGTCAGCCATCGAAGCGGTGATGGACGATTCCGAATGGGGCCCGTTCCGGGCGTTCGTCAAGAAATATGGCCGCGAACTCTTCACGGCCCACTTCCTGACCTACGGCAACGTTCGCGGTCTGTTGCATCGTGGCGTGGCCGCGTGGCTCGATGGCCTCGTCGAAGGCGAGGGGGAGCAACGGCCCGAGAAATTGCTCAACGACATCGAACGCGGCAAGATGGCCCAGGGGACGGCCGTGCAATACCTCGAAGTCGCCCTGCACACGATCGCCGAACATTACGAAGAATACCGCGACTACAACACGACCACGACTTGGTCCGACTATGGCGAGAACCTCTACGTCTTGCTCGATTTCCTGCGGCTGAAAGCGAAGTACGAACGCTACGCCTGGCGAATGCGGCCGCTCGTGTTGGCCCACGAGGCGCTCTGTCGCAAGAACCTCCCCGCTCTCGCCGAGCGCTGGGAGAAGAGTCTGGCCGACTTC
>JANLUE010001292.1:0-6800 GCA_031363325.1 Gemmataceae bacterium | reverse complement strand
GCGAGCGACGCTCAGCAATTGCTGCAACAACAATATCAGATGCTTCGCGCCGAACTTCGCGAAGACCTGCGGCGGACGAAGGAAGGTGCGAAGTACCTGGGAGTCGGTGCGGCCTTGACGATGGTGGGCGGACTCTTTCTGTTGGTCGCCGTGCCCCTCTTGATCAACTGGCTTCTCAACTGGCCCTCGTGGGGTGGCTGGGCCCTGATGGGGGGAGTGCTCACGATCGGCGGGCTCGTCGCCCTGTTCGCCGGCAAACGCGTCTTCGAAAAGAACAACCCACTTCCCGATAAAACCCTCAACGCCTTGGAGGAGAACGTATCATGGATAGCCAATCGTCGGAACTGATCGAAAAAGAGATGCAACTCACGCGCGAGTCGCTGACCGAAAAGGTCTCGCTTCTGGAGCAACAGGTCGTCGATCAGTTTCAATCGACGACCGGGGCCGTTCAGGAAACGGTCGACTCGGTCAAGACCGCCGTCCAGGACACGGTCGAAAGCGTGACCGGGACGCTGAAGGATTCGGTCACGTCCATCACGGAGGGCGTGAAGAAGGCCCTCGACGTGACGGGTCGCGTTCGCGAGCACCCCTGGCCGATGGTCGGCGGGGCCGCCGTGGCGGGCCTTGTGACTGGCTTGATTGCGCTCCGCCGCCACGACCGGCCGGCCGCCATCGAAGCCGCCTCCCAGCGTCCGGCCTTCCTGCCGGCCCAGCCAGCGATGGCCCGGCGATCCGGTTGGCTCGATGAGTTGCTGGAGATGGCCGGTCGCGAAGTGAGGAAGTTGGCCGAGCAAGCCCTGACCACGGCAACCAGTTCGATCAAGCAATCGATGAGCGACGGCCTTCCAAAACTGATCGAGAATGCGATGCAGCGAGCGACGGGGCCGAGCACGCACGAGAAGAATGGTTTCGACTTCGCGAAGCGATAATGTTTGCGACTGGCCACTCGGAGCAATCGAATTGGAACTCGATTGCTCCGGCCGAAATTTGGTTGGCGGCGCTCCAATCGTATCGTACCGTGATCTCCCATCCGTCACGGAGTCACCATGCGCCGCATCCTCTCCTTGTTTCTCGTTGCGTTGGCCACGCCGGCCTTCGCCGCGGAACCGTTCTTCTTTCAGAAGGGCGATCGTGTCGTCTTCCTGGGGGACAGCATCACGGCTCAGTACGAATATTCCTCGTACATCGAGTTGTACCTCACGACCCGATTCCCGGACTGGAACTTGATGTTCCTCAACGCGGGCATCGGTGGGGACACGGCCCACGGCGGGGCGAATCGGTTTCAAAGTCATGTGCTCGACGAGAAGCCGACGGCCATCACGATCAACTTCGGCATGAACGACGCGGGCTACGGTCAATTCAACAAAGAACGCAACGCCGTTTACGTTGAGAAAACGGCCGCCATGCTCGACGCGGCGAAGAAGGCCGGCGTCCGCGTGGCCCTGGTGTCTCCGAACGCCGTCGATCGCCGCAAGAACCCGAGCTTCAAGCTCTACGTCGAAACGCAGAAACAGTTCTACGCCCCACTGAAGGACATCGCGGCCAATCACGGCGGCCGATTCGCCGACCAGTACGCCATGACGCGCGCGGCCGTCGAGAAGATGGAAGGCGACGACCCGACCGCCAAGACCGCCGTCCCCTATTACGATGGCTTCCACACCTCACCGCCGGGCGGCTTGTTGATGGCTCACGCGATCCTGACCGGCCTCGGTGCGCCCGCGAAAGTCTCGGACGCCACGATCGATGCCGGCGCGAAATCATCCGAAGGGGACGGCTGCAAGATCGAGAACCTTTCGGTCGCGGCCGACTCGATTACTTTCGACCGGACCGACGCGGCCTTGCCGCTGCCGATTCAGAAAGAATGGCTTTCGATTCTGCCGTACGTCAACGACCTGAAGGACCTCAACTGGTACGGCTTGAAAGCCAAGGGATTGACGAAGGGCATCTGGGAAATCCGAGTCGATGGTAAGTTGGTCGCGAAGGCATCGGCCGACGACCTGGAGAAGGGGATCAACCTCGGCAACGCGACCACCGGACCCATCTTCGATCATGCCCAAGCGGTCTACTCGAAGATTCGAGTGAAGAACTCGCTTGTGGCGAACCGATTTTTCGGCGTAATCAACTTCGCCGCGCCGGACTGGCTGGCCGACGTGGCCAACGAGCGCCGACCGGCCGAACGCGCCAAGCGCCTACCCGCGATCGAGAAGGCCCAGGCCGAAGTGAACGCGCTGGCCCAGCCGAAGTCCCGCAAGTTCGAGTTGAAGATGACGAATTGATAAATTCGACGATCGAGCGGAGCGGATCGATTCGCTCCGCTCGATCCGGGCCGGCACTGTCACGCCGGCGCGAACCCATTGCCGCGCATCCATTCGGCGATCACCGACGTCTGTCGGCCGGTGTTGTCCATGCGCGGGACCTTGTGTTGGGGCGGGCGCTTGCCGTGGGCGAGCATCCAGCGCATGAAGGCTTCCGGTTTCAGAGGCACGATGTCCGGGGGGAGCATCGTCAGGTCGCCCTGGCGATGCGCGTCGTAGTCTTCGTTCAATTGACTCAGGTTCTTGTCGAGGATGGCTGCAAACCGTTTCAGGTCGCCCGGTGCTTGTCGGAACTCGATCAGGTACAGGTGATGGCCGGGCCGGGCGGGGTCGGTCGAGAAGACCGGGCCGACGTGCCATTCGCCAACGTCCGCACCGGTTTCGCGAGCGGCGACGGCCAGGGCCTTCACAATCTCGTCTTCGATCAGGTGTTCACCGAAGGCCGAGAGGTAGTATTTGGTCCGGCCGGCGAAGCGAATGAGCGGCGGGTCGCGGCGTTCGAACTTCACCTTGTCGCCGACGAGGTAGCTCCACAGGCCGGCGCAGGTCGTCAGGGCGACGGCGTACTCCTCGCCGGGCTCGACGTTCGCGAGCTTGTGACGGACGGGTCGATCTGATTTCAATTTTCCGTCGTCGAATTCGCTCGACGGAATGAATTCGAAGAAGATGCCGTTGTCGGGCACAATTCGCAACAGCCGATGCCGGGGGTCCTCGGTCGCGACGAACCCCTCGGAGCACGGGTACACTTCGCAGAACTCCGTGTTCGGCCCGACCTCGGCCCGAAACTTGTCGCGGTGGCCTTCGAACGACGTGCCCCCGTGAATGAGCATGCGAAGCGTCGGCCAGATGTCGGCGATGCGGCTCTTGCCGGTCACTTCCTTCAGCCGAGCGAACAGTACTTCGATCCAGGCCGGCACGCCGCTGATCGCGGTGATCGGCAAGTTCGCGGACGCCTCGGCCAATTTGCGAACCTTCACGGTCCAGTCGGCGATGCCGGACAGTTCCTTCGGCGGAAACGTGTAGGGCTTGGTGAGGCCGGAAATCTCGATGGCCGCGATCGCGCTGAGGTCGCCCGATCGACTGCCGTTCGACTCGGCACGAAGTTCCGTATTGCCGCCGAGAAAGAAGATTCGCCCGTTGAAGATGCCATGTTTCGGAAACTGGCTGCGAAACAGCCCGACCGTCGTGAACGCGGCCTTGCGATTCGAAGCGAGCATCTCGCGCGAAATGGGAATGTACTTCGTCGTCCCGCTCGTGGTTCCGCTCGAGAGCGCGTAGTACGGGATCGGGTCCGGCCAAGTCGCCCCTTCGAGCTTCGGGAACACCGGTTGCCAGTAATCGCGCCAGAACGATTCGTAATCGCGAACCGGCACGGCCGATTGATAGTCTTCAACCGTTCGAATGCTTGCGAATCGATGGGCCTTGCCGAACGTGGTGTCACGGGCGCGTTGTGTCAACTCGCGCAAGATCGCAAGCTGCGTGGCCGGCACGTCGAGTCGATCGAGGGCGGCCGTGCGCCGACGGGCGTACCAGACCAATCCCTTGTCGGCGATCGATCGAATCGGCCGGCTGCCGATGATGAAATTGGTCATTGGTCATTGGTCTGGTCATTGGTCATTGGTCACTAGTCCGTTCCATTGACTAATGACCAATGACGAATGACAACCCTCATCAGACGGAGGACTTGAGGGCCGCCAGGGCCGAGTCGTAATTCGGCTCGTGGGTCACTTCGGCGACGTACTCGGCGTGCTTGATCGTGCCCGCCTTGTCGACAACGAACACGGCCCGAGCGAGTAGGGGGACGGCGAGGCCTTCGAGTTGCACGCCCCAGTTGTTGCCGAACGAATGGTTGTGGGTGTCCGAAAGCGTCTGCATCGAGTTGACGCCGTTCTCTGTGCAGAATCGCTTCTGCGCGAACGGTGAATCGAGGCTCACGGTGTAGGAGACGACCTTGTCGCCCAGTTCGGCGAGGCCCTTGTCGAACGTCTTAGTCTGCATGCTGCAGACGGGCGTATCGAGCGACGGCACCACGCTGAAAATGCGAGCCTTGCCGGCCGAGTCGCCGAGCGAGACGGTGGTCGTCGCTCCATTGGCGGCCGTGAAATCGGGGGCCTTATCGCCGGCCTTCAGTTCCGGGCCGGCCAGGGTCATGGGGGTGCCTTTGAACGTGACGGCGGCAGCGCGTTTTTGCATCGGTGGCTCCACGAGAGAGAGGGCAGTTCGAGATAGGTATAGGGCCGGCGGCTAGTTGCGACTGAAGTCCGGCGGGAATCGCTTGCCCGGCCCTGAGCCGAGCGGCTTCGGCGGACCGGAACCGGCCAGTTCCTGGAACGCTTCCATGAGTTGTCGCGCTCGAGCCGGCACGTCCGTGATTTCCAGGAGCGCCTGCTTGGATTCCGGCGGAAGTGGCAAGGCGAACGACAGCACGTCGCACAACTGGCCGAGCGGAAGTTCTCCCTTGAACAGTTCGCGGAGTTGATCGCGAGTTGGCCCCTCAGTCACGCGTGGGAGCATCAGGTCCGCGAGCGCCGTCCGCAACGACATCAGTTCGTCGACTTCGGCCGAGATCACGTCGGTCATGATCTCAACGTTCGCTTGTCGATAGAGCATGTCGGTCGAAAGCTCTTCGACGATCCGAACGCGGACCATGCCCTTCAAAAGCAGGTTGTAGCGCCCGTCCGGCAGAAGCTGGTCGGCGATCACGCGACCCAGGCAGGCGACCGGGTGGATGGCCGGCCGATCGTCGTACGTGTCCTCCCAGCCCGGCTTCAGCAACACGAGCGCGATCAATCGATCGTCGGCGAGCGTGTCGGCCATCAGGTCGCGGTAGCGCGCCTCGAAGATGTGCAACGGCTGAACGGCCTGGGGAAAGAAGACGAGGCCGGGCAGCGGGAAGATCCGCGCCACGCCATTGAAGTCCTCGAGTGCCGCCTGGTCTTCGTTCATCCTGCCTCGGCCAGAGAGATTGTCGGCAATTCTTCGATTCGGAGTCGGGCATCGGGCACGGGTGGGTCGGGCAAAAAGTCCGCGAGCGCCCGTTCGATGGCGACCCAGAAAGCCGTCACGTGTAGGCCCAAATGGTTCGGCCCGTAAACGCTCATGTACCGCCGGGCCGAATGAAACAAACGGCGGGCCCCGCGGGAATTGCCGTTACCCGCATGGTAGACGGCGACGGCGGCCTGGATCAATCCCTGATAGAACCGCCGATCCGGCCCGGCCGTGTCGTGCCAGAGTTCCTCCCACCGTTCATGGGCCTCGAAATAATCGCCCCGGTTGAATTCGGCAATCCCAGCCAGATAGCGGGGGTCGTATTCCGCCGTGCCGGCCATACGGCTATCCTGACGGTGGAGGGCGCATGTTCCTGTCTCGATATTCTTACGACGCGTTGGCCGTTTGGTGCCGGGCGATCCGGCATGGCCACGGCGCGGGGCTCACCCTCGTCAAGGTCTTCGAACTCCAGTCGCGGAACGGCCCCCAGCCGATGCGCGAAGCCGCCGCCCGCGTGGCCCGCAAATTGGAAGCCGGGACCGCTCTCGAAGACGCACTCTCGGCCGAGGGGGACGCGTTCCCCGATCTGTTCATCACCATGGCGACCCTCGGCGAGCGCATGGGCCAAATCCCCGAGGTGTTCGGCCATCTCGAAGAATATTATCGACTCGAAGCGAGCCTGCGCCGCGACTTCCGAGCCCGCATCGCCTGGCCGATCTTCCAATTCGTCGCGGGCGTTCTGGTGATCGCGTTCGTGATCTTTCTGCTCGGCCAAATCGCCGAGAGCCGCGGCGAACAAGCGTCCGCCCCGATTGGATTTGGTCTCACGGGCACGAGTGGGGCGATTACTTTTCTAATTGTGATCGGTTCGGTCGTCGGGGCCGGGATTGTTGCCGTCAAGGTCATGACCAAGACAGTCGCGCAAATGGCCGCGTTCGAGGCGATGCTGTTGCGCGTCCCGATCATTGGTCCATGCATGCTCGCGATCGCGATGGGCCGGTTTTGTCTGGCGATGAAGCTCACGCTCGATTCGTCCTTGTCGGTTTTCAAGGCGCTGCGGTTGAGCCTGAAGGCGACCAGCAATGGCGCGTTCATGGCCCAGGAAGAATCGATCGCCAAGCGCGTCAAAAAGGGGGACGAACTCGCGGACGCGATCGGCAAGAACCCCGTCTTCCCGGCCGACTTCCTGGCGGCGCTCAGCGTCGGCGAAGTGAGCGGCCAGATTCCCGAGGTCATGGCCAAGCAGGCGGCGTATTACAGGGAAGAGACCGAACGCCAGATGAAGCGCGTGACCTGGGCGGCCAGTGTGCTCGTCTATGCTGGCGTGGCGATCTTTATGATTATCGCGATCTTCATGATGTTCAGTCGATATGCGGAAGCGCTGAAGGGCTAACTGTTATCGACCTTCAGGTTGATAATGTAATCGCGGCAACGAAAAGGCGAGCCGGTCGGGCGTTAGCCCACCGGGTGAACCCCCAATGAGCTTGCCTTCCGACG
>JANLUE010001264.1:0-8091 GCA_031363325.1 Gemmataceae bacterium | reverse complement strand
CCCTCCTTGGCGCAGGACAAAGCCAAGAAGGGGCAGATGGATGATGACGTCAAAAAGGCGACGGCCAAGGCGCTCGAATGGTTGGCCGCCAAGCAGAACTCGGATGGCTCCTGGGGAGACACGCGCTACCCGAACAACACGGCGATCACCGGCTTCGCGCTGATGGCGTTCATGTCGCAAGGCCACGTTCCGAATCAGGGCAAGTACGGCCCCGAGGTCGCCAAGGGGGCTCGCTTCCTGTTGGCAAGCGCTCGCGAGAGCGATGGCTACCTCATCGGCACGCGGCTCGGCAACATGTATTGCCACGGCATGGCCTGCGTCGCCTTGACGCAACTGTTCGGCATGACCGGCGACGAGGAAGTGAAAAAGACCCTGAAGCGGGCGATCGACCTGATCGTTCGCTGCCAGAGTTCGGACGGCGGCTGGCGCTACGAGCCACAACCGACCGGCTCGGACATCTCGGTCACGATCATGCAAGTCATGGCCTTGCGCGGCGCGAAGGACTCGGGCCTGCACGTCCCCGACCGCACGATGAAGCAGGCGATGAAATACATCGACGCGTGTTACGACCAATACTCGGGTGGGTACACATATCAACCGTACAACCGGGCCCCGGGGTTCGCGCGCACGGCGGCCGGCATCTGCGTGTTGAAGCTCGTCGGCGAGTACGACAAGAAGATCGACAAGTCGATCGACTTCCTGAAGAAGCAGATGGAGAGCCCGCGCGAACACTTCTGGTACGGACACTACTACGCGTGCCACGCGATGTACCAGATCGGCGGCAAAGATTGGGCCGACTATTACGCGATGATCCGCAAGCAGTTCCTCGCGATGCAGCAGAGCGATGGAAGCTGGTCGCGCCTCGAAGCCCAGTCGGCCGGCCCGGTCTATCAGACCTCGATCGCGATCATCTCGCTCTCCGTCCCGGCGGACTACTTGCCGATCTTCCAGAGGTGAGTTGGCGAGGCGCGTCCAAACGAAGTAAACCTCGCCCCCTTTGACACCTTCGTCCGCCCGTCCTACGTTTGCGCAATCAACTCTCGCGTTTCGGGTTCGTCCATGAATTGCGCCAATTGCGGTGGCGGGCTTCGCCCGGTCGGAAATCGCGACTACTTTCGCTGCCCTTATTGCGAAACGTTTCACTTCCCGACCGAAACGGGCGATGGCGTGGCGACCATTGGTGAAGTGTTGGCGGACGAGTGCCCCGTCTGCGCCGAGCGGCTGACCCTGGCCGCGATCCACGGGCACGAAGTGAGCTACTGTCAAACGTGCCGTGGTTTCCTGGCCACGAATGGCACGTTCGGCCGACTGGTTCAAACGCGGCGGGCCGAAGCCGGTTCGACCGCTCCGCCGGCTTCGCCCTTCGATCCGGCCGAATTGAAGCGACGAATTCGCTGCCCCCGGTGCCAGTCGCGCATGGACACCCATCCGTACCATGCCGGCGGGAACGCGGTCGTCGACACGTGCGAACGCTGCCACCTGATCTGGCTCGACGCGGGTGAATTGAAAGTGATCGGTCGTTTCCCAGCGCGGGAACGCCCGAAGCCGATCGCACCCGTCGAAGCCACCGCACCCAGTTACGCGTTCGCCGATCCAGCCCCCGAGATTGATTTGTTCGGCTTCCGAATCCGACTCGGATAGAAAAACCGAGAGCGACGCCCCCTTGCTCCGGCGGCCGAATCCGTTGAAATAGCCGCATGATCGAACTCGCGTCCGTCAGCAAGCGGTACGGCACCAAGTTGGCCGTCAACGACCTGTCGCTCACCGTGCCGGCCGGCGAGTTGTTCGCCTTTCTCGGGCCGAACGGGGCCGGCAAGACGACGACCATCAAGATGCTGTGCGGCCTGCTCTTCCCGACGAGCGGCACCGTTCGCGTCGGCGGGTTCGATCTGCGGACGCAAGGCGACGAGGCCCGCAAGCTCATCTCGTACGTGCCCGATCAACCGTACCTCTACGACAAGCTCACGGGCCGCGAGTTCCTGCAGTTCATCGCCGACCTCTACGGCATGGAGCGGGCCAAAGGCACCAGTCGCATCGACGAAGTCATCGACTTGTTTCGCCTCCAGGACTTCGTCGACGATCTGACCGAGCGGTATTCGCACGGCATGCGGCAACGGACTGTGTTCGCGGCCGCGCTCGTGCACGAGCCGAAGCTCCTGATCGTCGACGAACCGACCGTCGGCCTCGACCCGAAGAGCATTCGCCTGCTGAAGGAACTGCTCCGGGCCGAAGCGCGACGCGGGACGACCGTGTTCCTCTCGACGCACGCGCTCGATGTCGCCCAGGAACTCGCCGACCGGATCGGCATCGTCGAGCACGGCCGCCTGATTGGCTGCGGGACGCTCGACGCGCTTCGCAAGCTCGCCAGCCGCGACGGCTCGCTCGAAGAAGTCTTCCTCAAACTGACCGAAGAAGCGGCGGTCGAGCCCACACGGGCTGAAGTTATTCGGGAATGAGCTGCGGAAGGCGGGTCGCGCGGCCTGTGAGCTTGCGCTCGCCACGGGAACGATTGAGTCGGCTGGGAGAACTTTTCGCAGGGCCCACCGTTCGAACTCTGGGATCTGACGCGTTCCAGCGCGTGCCTAAAGGTCTCGCGGCTGACAATCAACTCCACTACCTTGCCGACTTCCGTCGTTCCAATCGAATCTCGGCTTCGATGCGCGCATCGCGAACCTGAGCGACCGCCTGGTTCGTCTGAAGGCCAGCGGACCGCAGGTTTTCAATTGCTTCCTGAGCCGTTCGCAAACGCGAAACCGCCCGATCGAGTATGGAAATCTCTACTTGGTGCGTCTCGGCAATCAGAAGTTGGTACGTAGCCAGGTCACGAACGTGATCGAGAAAGCGGGGCAGCGGATCTCGGCCGCTTCGGAATCGCTCCCATTGCTCTTCGAGCTGACTTTCCAGGGCTTTGATGCGTTCGAGAATGAGCGGATCGATTTTCTTGCTCTTTAGTGCGGGAGCGGCGTCGGCCGAAGGCGTTCGTGCAACAACCATCAAGAGTAGGGCACCGACCAAGATTGCGCGAGTCATTGTTGGCCTCTTCGGAATGATTCGAGCCTCGTCGATAAACCAAGCGCGTTTCCATTATGATTACGAAGTCCGCCCAGCGCCGTGCCCCATGAATACAACCGTCGTTTCGCCGACTGATCCGTTCGAGCCCGATGGCGGGTTGCCGATTATCCCCGGCTACCGGCTCACGCGACTGCTCGGGCGGGGTGGCATGGGGTCCGTGTATCTGGGAACGGACACGGTCCTCAATCGCGAAGTCGCGGTCAAAACGTTGCTCGTTGCCGATCCGCAACTGGCGGCCCGGTTTCGCGAGGAAGTGACGGCCGTCGCGGCGGTTCGACACCCCAACGTCTTGCAAGTTTACCAGGCGGGGGAGTTCGACGGTCGGCCTTTTTTCGCGATGGAGTACGTGCCCGGCGGGACTCTGGCCGGCCGACTCGACGGCAAGCCGATGGCCGCGAAGGAAGCCGCCACGCTGCTCGAACCGGTCGCCCGGGCGGTTCACTTCTGTCACGATCAAGGCATCCTGCATCGCGACTTGAAGCCGGCCAACATTTTGCTCGCGGCCGGCGTTCCGAAGGTCGCGGACTTCGGACTCGCAAAGCGGCTCGACTCGGACGCGAAGCTGACCAAGACCGGCGACGTGCTCGGCACACCGGCCTACATGGCGCCGGAACAGGCGAGCGGGATCGTCACGCGTCTCGGGCCGGGCGTCGACGTGTATGCCCTCGGGGCGATTCTGTACGAGATGCTCACCGGCCGGCCGCCTTTTCAATCGCCGGACCCGATTCAGACCTTGATGATGGTCCTTTCGATGGACCCGATCCCGCCGCGACGCTTGCAGCCCGGCGTGCCGCGCGATCTCGAAACCATCTGCCTCAGGTGCCTGGAGAAAACTCCAAAGCGACGTTATCCGAGCGCCGAAGAATTGGCCGAAGATTTGAAACGCTTCGTTGACGGACGGCCAATTCACGCTCGACCCATTCGCACCTGGGAAAAGGGGCTGAAGTGGGCTCGACGCCGACCGGCCGCGGCAGGGCTGATTTCTCTCGCCTTGCTTGGCGTGATTGCACTGGCGACGGGGTTCCTGGTGATTCGCGGCAAGAACGCGGAACTGCGGGACGCGAACGTCGCCCTCGATCGGTCACGCGCCCAGACGGCCGAGAAGCTGCAACTCTCGCTCGCGGCCGTCAACCGCATGTTGCTCGAACTCGCCGACGAACTGGCGAACGTGCCCCAGGCCGAGCGAGCGCGCACGAACGTACTTCGCGATGCCGAATCGCTGTGTCTGAAGCTCATACAATCCGAGGCGAAGGATGACTTTGGCCGGGCGCTCATCGCGCAATCTCGCTATCAGGTGGCGGAGGTGTATCGCCTCCAGGGTCGACCGGACGATGCCGCGACGCAAGCGAAACAGGCGTGCGCCGACTTCGCGGCACTGGCGAAGGAGTTCCCCGCCCGCGACGACTTTCGGCAACAGGAAATGGCCGCCCACAATCGGCTCGGCCAACTCTACACGACTCAAGGGGACTTGCCGGCAGCCGAGGCGGAGTTTCGTCTCGCGCTCGCGCTGGGTGCGACGTTGACGAACGACCCGTCGATTGGCCCGATGCTGGGTCGCGTTCGCAACAACCTGGCCCTGGTTCTTTCCCGCACGAATCGACTCGAAGAGGCGGAAGCGGAACATCGCACGCTGCTCGCTGAGCGCATCAAGGCCGCCGACCTGAACGCGACCGACGAAAGCAAGATCGATCTCGCCGCGACGCGGACGAACCTGGCGAGCTTGCTCGTGCGAACCAATCGCGACGCGCTGGCGATGGAGCAGTTCGCCGCGGCCGAATCGGCCCTGCAAAGCTTGGCGAAGCCGCGACCGGCGGATCGGGCGAACCTCGGCAAGGCCCGACTCAACATCGAAGCGACGGCCGGCAAGACCGGCGCGATCGGCATTCAGGGACGCGCGGCCGAGGCGGCCATCGAGACCTTCGCCGCACTCGCCAACGACTTCCGTGGTACACCAGAGTACCGGTACCTTCATGCTTACGCCCGTATGCGGCTGGGCTTCTGGCACGGCGCGAGTGGCCGAGTGAAGGAAGGCTCGGAGCAATTGAAGGCGGCCCGAACGATCCTGGCGGCACTCGCGGCCGAGTTCCCTGACAACGCCGAGTACAAGAAACAAGTCGCCGCCTGCGACGCCCTGCTGGCCCCCGCGCCGAAATGGCCGAACCCGGCCGACTCGACGCCATCACGACCCGCTGGAGCCTGATCCGCCAGGCCCGCGCGAGCGACCAATGCGAATTTTCCGAAGATGTTTACACAGCACGACACATCGCATAGACCAGTCACGTGTTGAAATGAATGGGCGAACTCAAGTATTGCCGAACCAAACCGAACGAGCGCTGTCTATCAAATTGACGTTTATCAATTCGAAAGGCGGGAAGTGTCGTGTCCGCAAAATTGCAGGCGATCCGAAACAGACTCGGCTCCTTCAAACTAGACGACGCGCTTTTGT
Source organism: Gemmataceae bacterium (assembly GCA_031363325.1). Taxonomy (GTDB): domain Bacteria; phylum Planctomycetota; class Planctomycetia; order Gemmatales; family Gemmataceae; genus SIAJ01. The sequence continues at coordinate 2,573 of JANLUE010001264.1, read as the reverse complement.
TCTTAAATCATCTACTCTGCGTCGCGAGAGGTGACCGGCTAGACCCCGCACTACTTCGCCATATTCAGTCTCGACGGGCTCAAGTGCCAGCATTCGTTGTCCATTTTATGGCGAAACAACTATTGCTGTATGGAACTAACTTCGGCATTCACACACTCGATGGCTCAACGTACATTCAACTTCAGGATCAGTACTTTGAACTCGATGACCCGATCGTTCACGACCCAAATTGGAAGGACGCCGATCCCTCTGGCTTCTTCGAGCGATTTTTGACTCAGCAGTTACCAGCGCAACGGCGCAACATGATTCAAAAATTCGGCCTCGCCCTTGGACTCTTTCGAGACGCCAAGCCCGTCGAGTGGCCAGTAGCATACGACATTCGGGCTGATGTCGAAGCTGAATTGGGACAACCGCTAGAACAGTTCATGGCTATGGGTCATTTGTGCTACACGCTCGGCGCCGCTTCCTTGAAAGGTCATCAATGCAATGGTACTTTTACCCACTTATATCTCGTCGAAGCATTCCGACAGGGATTCGACTTTTGCATTCCAGAGGTATGGGGGAAGTTCTTGAAAAAAACCTCAAGCAACCCGGCTGGCTTCCATCAGATGAGCAGTCGAGACCTGTACCAAGCAAGGCAGTCTGAATTTGCACAATTCGAGTTCAACGCGCTGCATCGCGTTCCGATTATTGACGTTGGAAATGGGAGATTCGTCGCTGTGGATCCCGACCTAATTGTCGAGCGAACGACACTCGGTGTCTTTTATGATTTATTCGAAAGGGACGGACCTGATTTCGCTCAGAGATTTGGTCATGTTTTTGATCAATTCATCGGACAATTGCTCGGGACAGTTTGTGCATCCGAAAGTCTTTGGTCCGCAGCGACTTGGGATCGTGGTCTTGGGGGCAGGAAACCGAAAAACATAGGCAAGCATGGAGATTGGGTATTCCTCGGCGAAAGCCACAACGTAATCGTCGAGTGCAAAAGTTTGCGTGCGTCGCTGGAACTTACGACGTACGGTTCTGACGATAGCGTGAAAGCCACATCTGTTCGAATCGCCTCGGCCTTGGATCAGCTCGCTTCTCACGATGAAGCGATCCAGCGCGGTCAATGGATCGTGCACGGACTGCCAATCAAGCCATCTGTGGGATTGATTGTCACTTACGGTCGCTTACAGACAATCAATGGAACTTTTATGCGAAATCGAATCAAACGAGAGCTCGCTGCCCTCGGATTGAAGTCGATGCCCTACGTCGTCTTGTCGCTAGAAGAATTCGATATGGCCATCCGGCTTGTCGAACTTGGCCACCGATTTGATGGTGTAGTAACTTCCCTGGCAGCCAAAGAGTCGTTTGAGCCACTGGCCTTGTTTGCTGATGAGCTAGAATCGGAAGCTCTCAGTTCGTTTACTCACTCCAAAGGTAGGGAGTTTATGGACGCAGTTAGCCCGAAGTAGCATTACTCTCTCACCTACTTTCGCAATAAATGCATAGCAATGCTTTGTGGAGGAAACAAGTCGGACCAGTAAATGGAGTCGTAAGACGATTGACGGCGGCCCGAACGATTCTGGCGGCACTCGCGGCCGAGTTCCCTGATAACGCCGAGTACAAGAAGCAAGTCGCCGCCTGCGACGCCCTTCTGGCCCCCGCGCCGAAGTGAGGCACCATGGCCGAGCCGGGCCGACTCGACGCGATCACGACCCGCTGGAGCCTGATCCGCCAGGCCCGCGCGAGCGACCCGGCCGCGAAGGCCGCCCGGTCCGTGCTCGTGCTGCGCTACGCCAAGGCCGTTCGTTCCTACGTCGGCGGCATGTTGAAGGATGCGACCGACGCCGATGAACTCGCCCAGGACGTGATCGTTCGCCTGTTGAAGGGGGACTTCGCCGGGGCCGACCCGACGCGGGGTCGGTTCCGCGACCTGCTCAAGACGGCCGCCCGCAACATGGTCCGCCACTTCTGGGAGAAGCAGGCGCGGCGACGACCGGTCGATGCCGACCTCGGCCTCGTCGCGGCCGAGCCCGGCGACGACCCCTGGCTCGCGTCATGGCAGAAGACCGTGCTCGACCACACCTGGGCCGAGTTGCGCGAGTTTGAACGCGACAACCCCAAGAACCCGGCGCACACGCTCCTTCGACTGCGAACCGAGTTCCCGGACGCGACCTCGGACGAACTGGCCGCGAAGCTCGGTCAACGTACCGGTACGCCGATCCGGGCCGACGCGTGTCGGCAGGTGCTGCGTCGAGCCCGACTGAAGTTCGCCGAGTTCCTGATCGACGAAGTGCGGCTGGGGCTCGACGATCCATCGCCGATGCGAGTGGAAGAGGAACTTGGCGCGCTCGAGTTATTGGAGTACGTCCGCGACTTCCTGCCGGCCGACTGGCGCGACAAGGGGGAACTCAGTTCGAGTTAGCCGAGCGAGTCGCGCGAATCGTGCAGATGGAAATCGAGTTGTCACAACGCACCTCCGACGTGCTCGTTAGCGCAGAGGCCATCTTCGATTGACGGGTCATGCGATTCTCGGTCGCCCACTTCGTCAGTCGCCCCGACCCCGGCCTCGCTCGAACCGCTACGCG
>JANLUE010001231.1:0-2757 GCA_031363325.1 Gemmataceae bacterium | reverse complement strand
AGCATGGCTCATCGACGACTCTTGCCCCTCCAGGGCCAGCCCTTTCTGGATCCACTGGAAGTGTTACAACGTTTGGAGGACGAGTTCGTCTATTTCATTGCCGGCCAGGGTGAAGGCTCCGACCTCGTTGGCGACACGATTGCCCAGCTCATTCGAATGAATGCACCGCACGAGATGATCGAATCGTTGCAAGCCGGTCGAAGTCGAGCGTATCAGGTAACAATTGCGGATTCTGATACGACGGACAACTATCTTCAGTTTGTCGTGCAGCCGAATGAAGGCCCATTTATTGGCTTCTACTCGGCGGGACACGAAGCAGCAACAGAAAGTCTCGTTCGACGATGCGCCGAATGCCTGAGCTATGAAGTCGGCTATTGATGAAACACTGATCGATACAAACTACAATCTAAGAGGGCTCTCTCCATGTCCGACCATCTGTTCAATCGCCGAACATTCCTTCAATCGGCCACGGCCACGTCGGCTGGGCTCGCGCTCGGGTCGGCCGTCGCGGCCGCGCCGGCGCGGGAGGGCGGTGAGGCCGTCAAGTTTGGCGAAGGGAAGATGACCTTCACGCTCGACGACAACTGGGGCAAGCTGCCCGCGGGCGCGGGCTACGGGCTCGGCTGTGCGGTCGTTGTCGACTCGAAGGATCGCGTCTACGTCACGTCGCGGTCGGCGAACGCGTGCGTCGTGGTTTTCGATAAAGATGGCAAGATCGTCGAGACCTGGACCAAGGAAGTGAAGGACAAGTTCGGCTACAATCAGGCCCAGTACGTCGCGACGGCGCACGGACTGTACTGGAGCAAGGAAGGCGCGAACGAATATCTCTACTGGACCGAAAACGTCGCCGGCAAAGACAAGGAGCGGCTCGGGTGTCGCGTCTACAAGACCGACCTCACCGGCAAGATTCTGTACATCCTGGGGCCGGACGAAAAAGACTCCGAGACCTCGCAGAAGTTTAAGCTGGACAACCCGACCGACGTGGCGATCGCGCCGAACGGGGACATCTACATCGTCGATGGCTACGGCAGCCAGCTCGTGCATCGGTTCGACAAGAACTTCAAGCTCATCAAGACGATCGGCGGTCGCGGCAAGGAACACGGCAAGTTCAACACGTGTCACGGCGTCTGGGTGAGCACGTTGAAGAAGGAGCCCGAGCTTTACATCGCCGACCGGCACAACGACCGCGTCGAAGTGTATTCGCTCGACATGGAATACAAGCGAACGGTCGGCGGCGTGCGCAACCCATGCTGCTTCTATCAACACGATGGGCACCTCTACATCCCCGATCTCGGCGCCCGGCTCACGGTCCTGGACGAACACGACAAGGTCGTCACGCACCTCGGCGATGGCTTCGACGCCCGCAACAAGAAGGAAGACATCGTTGCCAAGCACCCGGACAAGTTCGCGTATCCACACGCCCTGGCGCTCGACTCGAAGGGCGACCTGTTCGTCGTCGAATGGGTGGCGACCGGCCGGGCCCGCAAGCTGAAGCACACGCCGGCGTAATGGATTTGGTCGCGTAGGGCCAAGTTTCAACCGGTCCTACGCGACGGCGGTGCGGGTCGCGATCCGCAAAGTGATTTTCCCGTAGAATGGACCGGTGATTGCCCGGCCCGCTTCAGGTGCGCGTGACCGATCCCTCGACCAACACGAATGCGCCCGCGCGCCGAAAGCGGGTCGTGGTCCTCGGATCGACGGGGTCGATTGGCACCAACACGCTCGACGTGATCGCGCGATTGCCGGACCACTTCGAAATCGTCGGCCTCTCGGCCCGATCGAGCCAGAAGGAACTGTTCCGACAAGCTGAAATATTCCGGCCCCGATGGGTCGCTCTGTCGGACGCGAATGGCGATCGTTCGGTCTTGCCGGCCGGCGTAGAGTTGATTACCGATCCGGACGTGCTGGCCCGACGAATTCAGGCCCCCGAGGTCGATATCGTTGTATCGGCCGTGGTCGGGGCGGCGGGATTGCTCGGGACCTGGGCGGCACTCGAGGCGGGCAAGACGGTCGCGCTCGCCAACAAGGAAACTCTGGTCGTCGCCGGCGAACTGATGACCGCGTTGGCCCGCGAACGCGGCGGGCGCTTGTTGCCCGTCGATAGCGAACATAGCGCGATCTTCCAGGCGATCGGCGAACGGACCGAAGGCGTCGAACGCGTCGTACTCACCGGAAGCGGGGGCCCGTTTCGCGGCAAGAAGCGTGGCGAACTGGAAGCGGCGACCGTCGAGGAGGCGCTCAAGCACCCGACCTGGCGAATGGGGCCGAAGATCACGATCGACTCGGCCACGTTGATGAACAAGGCCCTCGAAGTGGTCGAGGCCCGCTGGTTGTTTGGGCTCACGCCGGATCAGATTGACGTGGTGATCCACCCCGAATCGATGATCCATTCGTTCGTCGAATTCGTGGATGGCTCGGTGTTGGCGCAGATTTCGCCGCCGGACATGCGCCTACCAATTCAATATGCCCTGACGTACCCAAATCGCTTGCCGTGCCCCGCCAGGCGCTTGAACTGGCGGGAACTCACGGGCTTTCGGTTCGAGCCCCCCGATCGCGAAACGTTTCCCGCGCTCGACCTCGGTTACGAGGTCGCCCGTCGTGGCGGGACGGCCGGGGCGGTTCTGAACGCCGCGAACGAAGTGGCCGTCGAAGCTTTTCTCGCCCATCGAATTCGCTTCCTCGATATTGCCCGGGCCAGCCGGGCCGTCCTGGACGCGCATGCCTTTGATCCCCGCCCCACGCTCGACGGCCTGCAGG
>JANLUE010001220.1:0-3607 GCA_031363325.1 Gemmataceae bacterium | reverse complement strand
CTTGCGGCGGCGTTCCATCTCCTCATCGCTGAAAGGCGACTTCACCCCGGGCGGCAGGCGGCCGAGGCCGTCCGCGACGAACACGCCGATTCGCCGACCGTTTGTATCGTGAAGCTCGACTTGATCGTCGGCCGTGAGTTGGGCGAGCAAATTCGGGTCGGTGACGGTGATCGACATGGGAGCCTCCGTTGGGAACTCCGCCATTATAACGGTTCCGGCAGCACGATTACCATGTTCAATCGTCGCGCACGGCCACGTCCGTCAGGTGAAGAAACACTTGCTCCAGATTCGGTTCCGACGACTCAAGGCCGGTCATTTCGACTCCCAGTTCGCGGAGCAAGGCAACGACTTGAACCGTGAGCGATTGCACATCGAGCGCGGCAAGTTGGAGTTCCGTGTCGGAGGCAAAGAGTACTTTCGCGTTCGTCAATCGATCGCGAACTTCGAGCCCTCGGCTTGCAGTGCGAACGGTGAGTGTGCCATCCAATCGACGCAACAAGTCGGTCCGCGTGTCGCAGGCGATGACCTTGCCGTGATCGAGGATCGCGATCCGTGGGCACAACGCCTGGACTTCCTCCATGTAGTGGCTCGTGTAAATCACCGTGAGCCCGGCTCGATTCAATTCGCGAACGCGCTGGAAGATGTGATTCCGCGACTGCGGATCGACCCCGGTCGTCGGTTCGTCAAGAAACAGGATCTTCGGTCGATGGACGATCGCGAGGCCGAGGTTGAGTCGGCGCTTCATGCCACCGGAGAACGTACTCGCCCGAAGGTCGGCCTTCTCTCGGAGGGCGGTGAATTCGAGGACTTCTTCAACGCGCGAGTGGAGTTCGGTACCAGCAAGCCCGTAGAGTTTGCCGAAGAACGCGAGGTTCTCGCGGGCGGTCAGTTCGCCGTAGAGGGCGAGTTCCTGGGTCGCGATGCCGATCAGCGGCCGCATCGAAAGATCGTCGCGGTCGAGCGGCTCGTCGAAGAGTCGAACCGTGCCGGCCGAGGGCGAACTCAGGGCGGCGAGGATATTGAGGAGCGTCGTCTTGCCGGCCCCGTTCGGGCCGAGCAGGCCGAACATTTCGCCGGCCTCGACCGCGAGCGAAACGCCACGCAAAGCCTCGAGGGGGCCATAGCGTTTGCGAACGTCGGTCGCTTCGAGAACGGCACTCGCCATGTCAAAGAGCGTATAGCTCAGGCGACGGGAATCACGCCGGCCTGTTTCTTGGCGATCAGGTCGAGGGCCGCGCCGACGGCCGATACGCGATTGGCGAGCGAAGCGGGCGTGGCCTTGGTGACGAAGTCCGGCCCGGTTTCGATGAAGCCCTTGCTTCCCTCGAACGACACCCGGAGTCCGGCCAACTGATCGTCGTGCGACGTGCCCGAGACCCAAACGTGGCCCGGGAAGTAGTCCTTCAGGATTCGCCACACCAGCTCGCCGGCCGCGGAGCCAATATCCTTGCGCCGCATCGGGATGAAGATGTCGCCATCGTTCGACGTCGCGTCCGGGTTCAGCGTCCACGGGTTGGTCGTGTAGGCGCCGAGCATCGATTCCTGGCCGAAGACATCGCCAAGCAGATTGCCGGTCTTGCTGTACATCATGCGACCGCGAATCGTGATCGCGGAGTTCGGGAGCATCGGCGTGCAGACTACCAGGCCCTTTTCGCGCAAGGGCGGAGCGGCCGGGGCCCATTCGAAGTTGTACTTGATCTCCTCGAGGAACCCGGCCACCGTCCGCAAGAACGCGTGACTGACGATCTTGAGCAATTCGGCTTTGCCGCTCCCCGCGTGACAGCCCATCAAGATGACCTTGGCGTTGGCCGTGAACCGGTCCTGGAGGGCCCGGAGCTTCGGGGCGACGGCGTTGAACTCCGGCGTATCGCCGATGTGCGAGTTGGGCTTGGTGAAGTAGACATCGTCCGCCCGGACCTCGCCGCCGAGCGCGAAGACCGTATCGTTCGCGTGGCCAACGATGCGAAGCTCTTCGATCGACCCGACGGGCTGCCGGGTGATCGCCGCGACGAGTTCGTCGAGCGTCGCGGCCGGAGCACTGGTGCCGGCCGCCTTGCCGACGGCCGCGAAGTCGACGTTCGACGGCGCCCAGTGGATGTTCGGCGTGCCACCGCACCGAAGGTGCTGGACGGTTCGAATCTCGGCCTGCTGGGTTTTCCAGGGCACCACGTTGTAGCCGTTCGCGTGGATGAGCAACCGCATGGCGTGTTCCTTCGGGCCGGCGCGTGGCGATGCGCGCCGGCCAGACTACTGACACATGCGGATCGCGGCGGCCCTCCGGACACCTATAACACACTTCCTCAAGAATCTCACCCCTTCGAGGTACTCTCCATGCGGAAGGCGTTCGCGATCCTGGCCCTGTTCATTTCCACCGGCCTGACGGCGGCCGACGACAAACCCAAGGCGGGCACAACCAAAAAACCCTACGGCAAGATGCCGGATGGAACCGTTGTCGACGAATACACGCTGTCGAACGGTCACGGCCTGACCATGAAAGTGATCACGCTCGGCGGCATTGTAACCGAGCTTCACGTCCCCGATCGAACGGGCAAGATCGGTGACGTGTGCCTGGGGTGCTCGAACCTCGAAGAGTATCTCGAAGGGCATCCGTTCTTCGGCGCGATCGCCGGCCGGGTCGCGAATCGAATCGACAAGGGCAAGTTTTCGCTGAACGGCAAAGAGTACACGCTGGCGACCAACAACGGAGCGCACCACCTTCATGGTGGCAAAGTCGGCTTCGACAAGGTCGTTTGGACCGCCGCCCCGGTCGAACGCAAGGGCGAGGTCGGGCTCGAACTGAAATACACCTCGAAGGATGGCGAAGAAGGCTACCCCGGCACGCTCCAATCGACGGTCACCTATTGGCTGACCGAGAGCAACGAATGGCGAATCGTCTACAAGGCGACGACCGACAAGGCCACGCCGGTCAACCTGACTCAGCACGCGTACTTCAACCTGGCCGGCCATGCCTCGGGCACGATCCTCGACCACCTGATGACGATTCACGCGGATAGCTACACGCCCACCGATGAATCGCTGACACCGACGGGCAAAATCGACCCGGTCAAGGGGACGCCATTCGACTTCACCAAACCGACCCCGATCGGCAAGCGAATCAAAGAGATCAAAGCCGATCCGCAAGGATACGATTTGAACTATGTCTTGCGCGAAGGAAATGTCTCAACAGCGGAGGTTACGGATCCGAAGTCCGGCCGAGTACTGAATGTGACGACGACCGAACCCGGCGTGCAGTTCTATAGCGGCAACTTCCTCGATGGAACGCTGAAGGGTCACGGCGGAAAGGTTTATCCGAAGCGAGGCGGGTTTTGTTTGGAGACTCAGCATGCGCCTGACAGCGTCAATCAGCCTGAGTTCCCCAAGAGCGATCTGATGCCGGGGGATGTTTACACATCCACGACAATCTACAAGTTCAAGACTCGGTAAGTTTTGGGAGCGTTGGCGTTTCGCCCGCAAAAGGAAGCTCAGTTATTGTTGATTGCTGAGCTTTTTCTCTGTCGATTCCGGGAACCCATGGCCCTTTCCGAAACGAAAACTCCCCAAAAGTGTGAAGTTCTTCTGCACTAGAGTCACCTTGATTAGGGGCTCC
>JANLUE010001203.1:0-4293 GCA_031363325.1 Gemmataceae bacterium | reverse complement strand
GGCGAGGAACAAGGCCCCCAGGGGGCCGTCCGTCACGCCGGTTGGCGGATCGACGGACGGGATCATGAATCCCCTGACGATGCCCATTCGCGGGGCCGGGTGATCGGAGATCGATAGACACGCGGCCGCGAAGGCGTCCGGGCAAGCAGTCAACAGGTTATCGGTCGGATCGCGGGCCAGGCCGCGATTGCCGATGTCCCGCTGGATCGCGTCGCGGATCGCCCGGAGCCGTTCGTCGATGGTCATGCCGATGTGATACGCCGATCAGTCGATTTCGCCGGTGTAAGCTTCGTCCCAAGTCGAATTCAACGCGTCGTGAACGCTCGTTTCGCCGAACAAGGCCTGAAGCCGGGCGTACGCGTCGGCTCCGAGGACCACATAGCGCCGTCGCGAACGCGGATCGACCGCGAAGGTCGGTGCCGGCGCGGCCGCGAGTTGATGGGATTGTTCCGCCGTGAGAATGACCATCGGATTTGACCCTCCGTGCATCCCTCTCGACCTGCCGAGGCCGAGTTCCGCAGCCGTGGCTGGCTTGCGGTCGAGGGACACGGCCGGAAGCCGTGTCGTCCGCTCGATGGAGGGAGGAGTCTACCAAATCCGGAGTCCAGCCGTCGAGAAGAATCGGGGAATGTCGCGCGGATAATCGATTGCGTCCGATCCCGCGTCGGGGTACACTTCACTCACTGCCAGCCGCCCCGTCTCGTCGGAGCGTTCGATGCTCACTCTCCTTGGCTCGCCGCGCCGCTGTTGCGATGGTCTCACTCGCCGCGAAACTCTCACGGCCGGTGCGTTGACGCTGCTCGGCGGCGGTTTCAATTTGCCGACGCTGCTCGCGTCCGAGAGTCGTCCGACCGAAGGTCGGCCGGGCAAGGCCAAGAACGTCATCCTGCTGTATCTGCTCGGCGGGGCGGCCACGCAGGACATGTGGGACCTCAAGCCGAACGCGCCGACCGAAATTCGCGGCGAATTCAAGCCCATTTCGACGAGCGTGCCCGGCGTGCAGATCTGCGAGCACCTGCCGAGAACCGCCAAGTGGATGCACCACGCGGCCCTGATTCGTTCGGTGAATCACAAGGCCGGCTGCCATAACTGCCTGCCAAGTTACACCGGCTACGAAGTACCTTTGCCGGACCAGCATCCACGCGACTCGGATCCACCGAGCATGGGTGCCGTCGTCGAGTGGCTGCGCAACGGCCGGGGAGAGTTGCCGGACTACGTCTACATGCCGTGCTGGCTCGGCTGGGGTCAGGCCTTTCGTCGATCCGGGCCTTACGCCGGGTTCCTGGGCCAAAAGTACAACGCCCTCACCACGGAATGCGCACCCTTCGCGGACAAGGGCGAGAAGCCGATCCCGGGCAATCCTTCGATCGTCCGGGGCCAACCGCATCTGCCGAACACCGAGTTCACGGGCGACCTGACGCTCGATCGACTCCACTCGCGCCGAGGCCTGTTACAGCAGATCGACGACAACCTGCGTCGGCTCGACGCCGACTCTCAGCCGGCGAGTTATGACCGCATTCAACAGCGGGCGTTCGGCCTACTGACCTCGTCCAAGCTGAAGTCCGCCTTCGACCTGACCCGCGAAGACCCCCGGACCCTCGACCGATACGGCCGCACACTGTTCGGCCAAAGCACGCTCATCGCCCGCAAATTGATTGGCGAGGGCGTGCGCTTCGTGAACGTGACCTGGGACCTGTTCTGGGATCGCATCCAGATCGACTACGACGCCTGGGACACGCACACGAAGAATTTCTCGATCCTCAAGGAAAACAAGCTCCCGCACTTCGACCAGACGTTTACGGCCTTGTTAGAAGACCTCCGCGAGAGTGGCCTGCTAAATGAAACGCTAATCGTCGTGATGTCCGAAATGGGCCGCACACCGAAGATCAACGCGAACGCGGGCCGGGACCACTGGACGTACTGTTATTCAATCATGATGGCCGGCGCGGGCATCAAGGGCGGCTCGGTCTACGGGGCCAGTGATTCGCAAGCGGCGTTCGTGAAGGACATGCCCGTGAGTACGGCCGACGTGTGCGCCACGATCTACGAGTGCCTGGGCATCGACCCGGACATGACCGTCCCCGATCGCGCCGGCCGACCGGTGCCCGTCGCGCAGGGCGGGCACGCGGTGCGGGATATCTTGGCATGATCGAAGAAAGTCCCACATCGTGAGCCGGGTCACGCGGTGCAAGCCGATGTCGAGGCCTTGGGCCAAGCGTTGATCTACTTCGGCAACGGCACCTGTTGCCGACTCCGTAGATACGCCACCAGGTCGCGGACTTCGATGTCGGTCATCTTGTCGAACAACCCCTCCGGCATCATCGAGAGCTTCGAGGTGGCCCGCGAATCAATTTCGCCGACGGGAATCACCAGCGTCTCATTCGTGGTACGCACCGTGACCGCCTGGGGGGTCTCGTTGCGGACAATCCCGTTGATCCGTCGGCCGTTGTTCAAATCGATCACGACGACCTGATACTCGCGTGGCACGACGGCACTCGGATCGAGCACGTTTTCCAGCACGTAGTCGAGGTTGGATCGTTGCGCGCCGGTCAGGGCCGGGCCGATGTCTCCGCCATCGTCGTAGAGTTTGTGGCAGGCGGCGCAGTTCTTGACGTACGCGGCCCGGCCTTTCGACTGGTCCGCCTTCGCCAATTCACTGTCCGTGAGCAGGCCCTTGTACTTCGCGGTCAGGGCGGCTCGCTGGGCGGAGGCCGGCTGGAGTTGACCCCACACCTTGGCGAGCCGGTCGGCCACGCGCTTGTCCTTCAAGCCCTGCATCTGCCGGGCGACGAAGACCGAGACGTCCTTACGTGGCACGCTGCCCGACTCGATCGACGCGAGCAGATCGAGCGCCCAGCTCGCTCGCGAAGCGAGCGTCTGCACGGCGTCCTCGCGCTCGGCCTCGGTCAGATCGGGGTAGGTTCGCAACAACAGGGCGGACGTCTCGGCATTCTCGAAGGCCGCGAGGCCGCGAATCGCTTCGACTCGAACCGCCCGATCGGAGACGAGCGACTGCAACATCGGCACGATGTCCGGCTTGCCCCGGCGCAGGAGCGACCGAATCGCCGCGACCCGCGCTTCGGGTTCGGCCATCTTGTCGGCGGCCGTTTTCTTCATCGAACTGATCGCGGCTTCATCGCCGAATGCGACCGCCAGGAGCTTGGCGCGATCGCGCACGCCGCGGTCTTTGCTGGCCAGGAGTGTTGGTGCGATGTCCGTCCAATTGGTCGGCAACGGAACTTCACGCCGTCCGCCCAGTCCGTCGAGCATCCCCTGCAGGATTTCCCGAGTCATGGCGACTTCTTTCGCCGATGCGGCATACATGGACAGGACGGGTAAGTATGATCGATCGAGCTCGACAAGCCTGCGAGTAATGTATTCGCGAACCAATGGAATCTTGGCGGCGCGAAGATAGTTCAAGGCCTGTTCTCGGCCATGATCGATCGATGGCTCGATCGCATACCAAACCATCAGCGGCAGATTTGGATCATTCGCATCATCCGGCTTGAGACGATCGAGTAGGAGCCGAAGGTAACCGCTCCTTCGATCGGCTGGAAAGCGACGAAGACCTGAAGCAATCGCCAGTCGTTCGCCAGGTGTCGCCGCCGGTTCTTCGAATACTTCAATTCTGACACCTGCAGCCGCGACATCATCGGCCTTTTGCTCGAGCTTGGTGCGCCAGCGCCAGGAGGCAAGTTCCGGTTCGTTACGACGAAACAACAGCGATGTCGCCCGCCGGTCGCTTAATGCGTGAAACACCCAGGAAGTACGAAGTGTGATCGTCGGATCGCTCGAAGCTTTCACAGTCCTCGCAAGCTGATCCAGGAATCCTGGCGACAGTTTATCCAGATGCGCACGTTCGAGAATGACTCGCCGAGCATGATTCACGAACCATTCGTTCTTATGTTTCTGCAATTCAATCAACTCCGACTCGGTCAGCTTCGACAAGTCCCCCTTCCACTGTTTTGGCGTGCCATACGTGATCTTGTGAATTCGCCCGTTGGTCGCATCCACAACTTCGTAGTTGTGACACTCGCCGGTATCACACCAGTCGCTGACGAACACACCGCCATCCGGGCCGTAGTGGACGGCGATGCCGCGGAACCAGGGGTCGTTTGCGAACATGAAGTCCTTGGCCCGTTCGCTCTTGTAGCCGGAGCCGTGGCGTTTCAGGATGTCGCGATTCAAGCGGGCACCGTGAATGTTGCACGTGAACAGCGAATTGCGATACTCGTCCGGGAAATTGTCCCCCAAGTAGATCATGCATCCCGAATGAGCGTGGCCGCCGCCGGC